>JBEEGX010000029.1:0-2529 GCA_041167105.1 Verrucomicrobiota bacterium | reverse complement strand
CGGGAATGCCTGACTCGGACGTCGCAGGCACGACGCGATCGCCCTGCACCTTGAACCCGTAAGAACCGGAACGTTTGTGTTCGATCTTATTATAAATGGTGAAGCTGCCTTTCGGAGTCGGTTTGCTCGGCATGCCGACGGTGCACGCCACCGCCATCAAACAGCGATCGCCTTCCATGACGTAGATGTTCTGTTTCGAGAGCGAAACTTTCACGCGCACTTTATCGGGATCGTTAGGCTTGTGCGCGACGACGTGATACGGGCCGCCAGTGACCCTGGCGAGCGGACCGGTGGCGCATCCGGTGAGCACGAGCAAACCTGCGCCGACGAATAAATAACGAACCTGGGAAAGACATTTCATAGCTTCGATATTGGACGGGCGACGGCCCTGTTTGTCAATGGTAGCGACGCCGCGCTGCGGCGTCACCGATTTGTGCCGGCGCAGCGCGCCAGCGCTACCGCTCGACAATCGCATCCTGCGCCTGTGCGCGCAGCAACCGCTCGAACGGCGGCGAGACATGCGCGTAAAACGGATACGTCTCCGCTTGCGCGTCGCGCGGCCGATACCGCCAATGTTTGTACATCCACAACCACGGCGCCGGATGTTCGCGCACGTGCGGCTCGAATTCGTCCCAACACGCTTGCGCGATCTGCGCCAGGGTGAGCGATTGCACATTGTCGATCTTGCGATGGAACACCACGCGATAGCGGCCGTTCGGCAACGGCTCGCAGTGCGCCGGCACGATCGGCACACCGATTTTTTTGTGAAGCCACGCGTGCGCCACCGTCACACTCGTCTTCAATCCAAAACAATCGATCACGACCGAGCCGACATCGGGCGGCACCGTCAAGTCGATCAACAACGCGACCCGGCCGCCTCTGCGCAGCGCTTTGTAAAGACGCACGACTGCGCCTTCGCGCGGCACCATGGTGTGACCGGATTGTTCGCGCAGTTGTTTGAAGAACGGATCGAGCAGCGGGTTCTTGAAGTTCTGCGCGATGATGGAAGCCGGATAATTCACAAACCCGCCGGCGAGACTGAGCCATTCGAAGTTGCTGTAGTGATAACAGCCCATGATGAAGGGCTCGTTAGGCCCGATGCCAGTTAGCTCCAAGAATTCCGCTTCACTGATGTCGATGTAGCGCGAAAAGTTTTGCGCGTTCAATCGCGAACTCCAGAAGAGATCGAGCATGGTGCGCGCAAAATGTTGGAACGATTCGCGCGCAATTTTCTTCCGTTGCAAGATCGACATCGTCGATCCGAACGCGACTTCGAGATTCGCCAGCGCAACCGCGCGCCCGCGTCTATCGAAGATCGACATCAACGCGCCGAAAAGGTTCGCGAGATGAAAACATGCGCGCCGCGAAAGCAGCGGAATCGTTTTCGCCACGAGCATGAGCCCGAGCCACTCCAGCCGATAACGAAGTTGTTTCCAGCGGCTACGCATCGCCGGATTGTATAGCGCACTTCTTTGACTTGCGCGGCTTCGATCTTACGTTCCGAATACGACCGCCATCGCGGCCGCGCCTTGTGAAAAGCGTCCTCTTCGTTTGCACCGGCAATATTTGTCGTAGCCCGATTGCCGAAGGATTATTTCGCCGTTTGTTAGGCAATCGCAGGGAGATCGAGGTCGCATCCGCCGGCGTGCATGCGGTGCGCGGACAACCGCCGAGTCTCTACGCGGTCGAGGTTTGCGAGAAGGAAGGCGTGGACATCAGTGGACTTCGCAGCCAGCCGCTTACGGCCGAGCTGGTCGATCGCGCGACACACATTTTCGCGATGACAGGCGCGCACTTGGAGACGATTCACATGTTGTTCCCGAGCGGTGCGGAGAAAACTTATTTGCTGCGCGAGTTTGAAGAAGCGGGCGCAACGACGTGGCGCGATGTGCCGGACCCGATCGGGATGGGCCGCGATGTGTACGAAGTTTGCGCGCGAACGATCAAAAATACGTTGCCAAGTGTGCTCGCGTTCGTAGAACAATCCTCGCTCGTGCCGCCGGGGGCCGCGCGCAGTGGCGGCGGTTATCTCGGCGGCGATATTCCGCACCGAATGGAACCGGCAAGATCGACATCTACTCCTCACGTTTACGGCGAAGCGTTGCGCAAAACCGATCCGGAGATTTACGACGTGGTCATGGCCGAGGAAAAACGGCAACGCGAAAATATCGAGCTGATCGCGTCGGAAAATTTCACCAGCCGCGCGGTGATGGAAGCGCAGGGCAGCGTGCTCACAAACAAATACGCTGAAGGTTATCCGAAGAAACGCTGGTACGGCGGCTGCGAATATGTCGATGTTGCAGAGCAGCTCGCGATCGATCGCGCGAAGCGACTCTTCAGTTGCGAGCACGCGAACGTGCAGCCGCATTCGGGCGCGCAGGCGAACATGGCCGTTTATTTTTCAATGTTGTAACCGGGCGACAAGATTATGGCAATGAATCTCGCGCACGGCGGACATATAACCCACGGACATCCGGCGAAATTTTCCGGCAAGTTTTACAACGTCGCGCAATAAGGCGGGAGCGAGAA
>JBEEGX010000028.1:0-5854 GCA_041167105.1 Verrucomicrobiota bacterium | reverse complement strand
CGCGTCGCGCCGACATGAAAGAGATTCTTAACGCGAAGATCAAACGCCGCGAATCATTCCGCCCGTTTGCACCGTCGATCTTGCGCGAGGCGGTCAGCGAATGGTTCGAGCAGGACGATGACGTTCCGTTCATGATGGAAGTTTTTCAGGTGCGGGCGGCGAAACGCGCATTCATTCCCGCGGTCACGCATGTCGACGGCAGCGGACGCTTGCAAACTGTGCACAAGGAAACGAACCCGCGTTATCATCGACTCATCGAAAAGTTCCGCGAGCTGACCGGTATTCCAATGGTGTTGAACACTTCCTTCAACGAAAACGAGCCGGTCGTTTGTTATCCGGAAGAAGCGCTCGATTGTTTCCTGCGGACGAACATGGATGTGCTCGTACTGGGCAACTTTTATTTGGAGCGCAACAGCGGAAGCGCTCCGCCATTGGAAACGTAATGGAACAAGAGCTCGTCATCGAAGCGGGAAGGACCGAGCGCAATTACTGGCGCGATCTGTTTCGTTATCGCGAGCTATTTTACTTTCTCGCCTGGCGCGATGTGCTCGTGCGCTACAAGCAGACTGTAATCGGCGTTTTGTGGGCGGTGTTGCGACCGTTTCTGACCATGGTCGTGTTCGTCTTTGTTTTCAGTCGTATCGCGAAACTCCCGGCCGAGGGCATTCCGTATCCGGTCATGGTCTTCGCGGCCATGTTGCCATGGCAACTGTTCTCGACGTCGTTTTCCGAAGGAAGCAATTCGTTAATCAGCAACGCCAACCTCATCTCGAAGGTTTACTTTCCGCGGCTGATTGTTCCGGCGAGCGCGGTGATCGTGTCGTTTGTCGATTTTTTGATTTCGTTAAGCCTGCTCACGCTGCTCATGGTTTGGTATCATGTCTGGCCGATGTGGCATATCCTGACGCTGCCACTCTTCACCATTCTCGCGCTACTGACATCGACCGGCGCCGGTCTTTGGCTGGCCGCGCTCAACGTCGAGTATCGCGACTTTCGTTATGTCGTTCCATTTCTGGTGCAGTTTGGCCTCTACGTTTCGCCTGTCGGATTTAGCAGCTCGGTTGTTCCCGCGAAGTGGCGCCCCTTTTATTCCTTGAACCCCATGGTCGGCGTCATCGACGGTTTCCGTTGGGCCGTCAGTGGTGGAAGATCGACAATCTACATGCCGGGCCTGTTCGTTAGTCTGGCTGTGACCGCGCTTCTGTTGATCGGCGGCATATGGTATTTTCGTCGCATGGAGCGAACGTTTGCCGACGTAATCTGAAAGAAATTTGAAAGTGGAAAGGCTAAAGTAGAGCGATTCGGTTTCTGTGCGCTATGGCCATAGAGTTTTCTACTTTCTACTTTCACCTTTAGCCTTTCTCCACCGTGCCCGAGAAGAACATGTCGATTTTGCGCCAGCTTAAGGTTCTGGTTATCGCGCTGCTCGTTTCCAACATCGGCCTCGGCGCATTCGGCTTCTATTTCTTGCGGGCGGTCGACGCGAAATATTCGACGCTGATCAAGCAAAGCGTGCCGGCGTTAAACGAACTGCAAACGCTCACCGCCGTGAGCGTCAAGGCGATGCGCAGCACTAATCCCGATCTCTTTGGCGGGGTCGACCGTCGTGCTCAAATGTTTGAGAGAGCGCGGCTGGCCATCGAACGCGACCGCAGCCTTCGAGATCGCGCGCTTTCGCGAGAATGGTTTTTCGATAACACCGACGAGCGCGCAGATTTCCAGAGCGCCGGAGAGACGTTTACTCGAGCAGCGACGGCAGTAGTCGCCGTTTTAAACTCCGGCGATCTGGCCGCGGCTGAGCGCGAGCGCGAACAAACGCTGCGACCGGCATTCGAGCGCTATCTCGCGACCACGACGCAAGCGGCCGACAACCTCCAGGCGCATAGCATGCGTATGAGCGATGCGCTCACGGCACGGACAAGTCATTTGTCGAAAATGTTAATCGGTCTCGCCGGTTGGCCAGTGATGTTCTTTTGCCTGTTCCTGCTCATCACCGCCGTGTTCATCATCGCCGTGCTGACAAAAGTTTTTTTGCTCGGCCAGGAAAGCGTTTGAAGAAAGGTGAAAATTCACCGCGATCGGCCGAACGCTGAAGCAACCAAGCTCCTGACTTTCTTCCCATGTGCGGCATAGCGGCGGTTTTCGCCTACGGACAAGCGGCGGCGCCGGTCGATCGCGCGGAAGTGTTGCGCATGCGCGAGCAAATGTTCTCGCGCGGACCGGACGGCGAGGGGGAATGGTTTTCGGACGATGGCCGCGTCGGCTTCGGACATCGGCGATTGTCGATCATCGATTTATCGCCGGCCGGGGCGCAGCCAATGTGGAACGCCGATCACTCGTTAGGCATTATCTTTAACGGCGAGATTTATAATTACGCGGAGCTTCGCTCCGAGTTATCAGTTAACGGTTATCCGTTTCAATCGCATTGCGACACCGAGGTGTTGCTCGCGCTGTATGAAACGCGCGGCGAAAACATGTTCGAGAAAGTGCGCGGCATGTACGCCTTCGCGATTTGGGATGCGCGCAGGCAGGGAGTTTTCATAGCGCGCGATCCGTTCGGGATAAAGCCGCTTTATTATTCCGACGACGGCCAAACCATTCGCATCGCATCGCAAGTGAAACCGCTGCGCGATTCAGGGAAGATCGATCTTGCGCCGGAGCCGGCGGGTCACGTTGGTTATTTCCTGTGGGGACACGTGCCCGATCCCTACACCATGTATCGCGGCATTCGCAGCCTGCCCGCCGGATCGACAATGTGGATAGATCGACATGGTGCGCGTGCGCCTAACGAATTTTGCTCGATCAGCAAAATTCTCGCGGAAGCCGACGCCGTGCGAAGTAAAAAGGAGGAAGTAGAAGGTGGGAATTTTCATCTTCCATCTTCCAACTCCGATCTTCTACGCACCGCCCTGAAAGAGACGGTTGCGTATCATCTCGTAGCGGATGTTCCGGTCGGCGTTTTTCTTTCGTCCGGTCTCGATTCAACGGCCATCGCCGCACTCGCAGCCGAGCAGGGCGGAATTCTTCGCACCGTGACCCTTGGGTTCGAAGAATATAAATGGACGGACGCTGACGAGACGCCGCTCGCGGAGCAATTCGCGGAGCGTTGCGGCGCGCAGCATCAAACCATTTGGGTTTCGCGCGGCGACTTCGAAGCCTATCGTGATCATCTCTTCGACGCGATGGACCGGCCGTCGACCGACGGCGTGAACACATTCTTCGTCAGCCTCGCCGCGAAGCAGGCGAACCTGAAAGTCGCGCTCTCCGGTCTCGGCGGGGACGAACTTTTCGCGACGTATCCGAGCTTTCACGATGTGCCGCGCAGTGTGCGATTACTTCAGCCGTTCGGTGCCTTGCTCGACGTGTTCGGTCGTAACCTGCGTATCCTTAGCGCGCCGGTTTTGAAACGGTTCACCTCGCCGAAATACGCCGGCATGTTCGAGTACGGCGGCACTTACTCCGGCGCGTATTTGTTGCGGCGCGGAATGTTCATGCCGTGGGAGTTGCCGGAATTTCTCGACCCCGATTTTGTCCGCGAAGGCTGGCGTGAATTGCAAACGCTCGTTAGGCTGGAGGAAACGATCGACGGCCTAACGAATCCACGGCTGAAAGTTTCTGCGCTCGAGACGGAATGGTACATGCGGCATCAACTGCTGCGCGATTCTGATTGGGCCGGCATGGGCCACTCGCTCGAAATCCGTGTCCCATTTGTCGATGTCGATCTTCTGCGGTCAATCGCGCCCTTACTCGCGAGTGAAAACGCGCCGAGCAAACGCAACATGGCCGCGGCCGCGTCGCCATTAGTTACGCCCGAGCTGCTCGAGCGACCGAAGACCGGATTCCAGATTCCGGTGCGCGAGTGGCTCATGACCGACGTGCAGCCGGCGACCATTCACGCACAACGTCATGGAGGAATGCGCGGTCTGCGTGGTTGGGCAAAGCACGTCTACCGGCATTTTCCTGGTCACCAATTACGCCCGGAAACTGCCGGTAGACGGAAGATCGGAGATCGGATATTGAAGATTGAAGAAGAGACGACCCATAACGGAGAGCAGATAACAGGTCATTCGCCCAGCTTACGCGCGTCCCATCTTCCAATTGGCCAATCCGCAAAACGAATCCTCGTTTTCCGGATTGGCCAATTGGGCGACACCCTCGTCTCGTTGCCGGCGATGCAGGTCGTTAGGCAAAATTTTCCAGACGCGCACATTGCACTTTTGTCGGATCGACATCCTGGGCGGTCGTACGTCCTCGCGCCCGATCTTCTTCGCGGCGCTGGGATTTTCGACGAATTTATTTCCTATCCGGTTTCGGACGCGGGTGAAGTTTTGCGCGGCACCCGCATGCTGGCGTTACTGACCAAACTGCGGCGTAAACATCTTGACACCCTGGTCTATCTCGCGCCGAGCAATCGCTGGCCGGAACAGATCGCGCGCGACCGCCGATTCTTCTCGCTCGCCGGCATCAAAAACTTCATCGGCATGGAAGCGTTCGCGACGCTGGAACCGAAGCGCGATGGTGAACCGCTGCGTGAAGTTCCGCGCGAATCGGAGCTGTTGCTGCGGCGTTTAGCTGCGTCAGGCTTAACTGTGGTGGCAGGCAATCGCCACTCCGGCTCGGAGTCGCCTGCACGTTCGGTTGGTTCCGCAGCCGACACGGCTGCCTCTACAGCAGCAATTTCAGCGTCTCAGCGTCTCAGCGTTTCAGCTTTTGGAACGGATCTCGGTCTCGGCCCCGAGGACGAACGTCCGTTCCACGATTGGTTAGGCGAGCGCGGCCCGGATGGCGGGCGCATGTGGGTCGCGGTCGGTCCCGGATCGAAAATGCCGGCGAAACGCTGGCCGCTGTTGCGCTTCGAAGAAGTAATTGTCGATCTTATCGAAGAGTTCGACATCTGGCCGGTCGTCTTTGGCGGAAGCGAAGACGCCGTGATCGGTGATTGGTTACTGAACAAATGGGGCAGGGGATACAACGCCGCCGGTTCGTTAGGCATCCGTCCGTCGTTAGTCGCGCTGCAAAAATGCGCGCTCTTTCTCGGCAACGACACTGGCACCATGCACATGGCCGCGGCCGTCGGGCTCCCGTGCGTCGCCATTTTTTCCGCGCGCGAACGCCCCGGTCTTTGGTATCCGGACGGCGAAGGTCACCGCATCTTTAGATCGACAATCGAATGTGAAGGTTGCGCGCTGGTGGAATGCATCGAGCGCGGGAACGCCTGCTTGAAAATGATTTCAACCAACGAAATAACGCAAGCGTGCCGCGAACTTCTCGCGCGCAAATTAGAAAGTAGAAAGGCGAAAGTAGAAAACGCAGAGACAGTTAAAGCCGGAACTTAATTTTCAGGCACGAATCCAAGTCGAGGAATCCGGAAACTGTTCGAGAAGTTTGTTTAATTGTGCAAAAATAGCGCAGCGTGCGACCCAGTGTTCGCGAAGTAACTTTCATGATTTCGCTTCCCAGCTCAATCACCGCCTCCCACGCGGCGTTGTCGTGCATGTCGCTCAACCCGCTCGCTCCATTCTAACTTCGCATTTCTACTTTGTCTTCTGACGTCATCATCTCGGTAGAGAATTTGGGAAAACGTTACTCGCTTAGCCATCTCCGCGATCAACGCTACGTCGCGCTGCGCGACGTGTTGGTTGAGAAAGCAACGGGGCTATTTCGGCGTTCGCCGAAAGGAAGATCAAAGACCGAAAATGGCAATTCGAATTCTGTTAATGTCAGCGTTTCAGATTCTCAGCGTTTCAGCGTCTCCTCCAAGGAGGACTTCTGGGCGTTGAAAGGCGTGTCTTTCGAGGTTCGCCGCGGCGAAGTCGTCGGCATCATCGGCCGCAACGGCGCGGGCAAGAGCACG
>JBEEGX010000027.1:0-4013 GCA_041167105.1 Verrucomicrobiota bacterium | reverse complement strand
GAGCTGTGGCACCGCGCCAGTGTGCATGATCAACGACGAGCTGCACGAACGCGTTGAGCCAAATTCGATTGTCGATCTTCTCGGCAATCCGCAACCCACAATCCGCAATTCCCCCACTCCTCATCCGCTCGAACACCGATTAATTTTCAAAAATATCGGCCGTCCGAATTGGAAGATCGACATCGACACTTACGTCGCGGATGGGGGTTACGAGCAGTTGAAGAAAGCGCTGACGATGTCGCGCGCCGAAATCATCAACGAAGTGAAGACGTCCGGATTGCGCGGACGCGGCGGCGCCGGATTTCCGTGCGGTGTGAAGTGGAGCTTCATCAAGCCGGCCGAAAAGAAGCCGGTCTATCTCATTTGCAACGCGGACGAATCGGAGCCGGGTACGTTCAAGGACCGCTACATCATTCACGAAGACCCGCATCAAATGCTCGAGGGCATGTTGATCTCCGCTTACGCGGTGAATGCGAAAACCGCTTACATCTATATAAGAGGCGAGTTTCCCGAAGGCGCGAAGATTCTCGAGAACGCGATCGAAGAAGCGCGCGCGAAGAATTTTGTCGGCAAAAATATTCTCGGCAGCGGATTCGATTGCGAGATTTACATTCATCGCGGCGCGGGCGCATACATTTGCGGCGAAGAAACCGGCTTGATCGAATCGCTCGAAGGCAAGCGCGCCTATCCGCGAATCAAGCCGCCGTATTTCCCAGCGGTGCTGGGACTCTACATGTCGCCGACCATCGTGAACAACGTCGAGACGCTTTGCCACGTGAAGCACATCATCGCAATGGGCGGCGCGGAATACGCGCAACTCGGCCGGCCTAACAACACCGGGACGCGCATTGTTTGTGTCAGCGGCGATGTGCAACGGCCGGGTTATTTCGAAGTCGAAGTCGGCAAAGTGACGATGGGGCAACTAATTTACGAAATGGCGGGGGGAATGAAACCGGGACGAATGTTGAAGGCGGTCATTCCCGGCGGCAGCTCGGCCAAAGTGTTGCGCGCGGCTGAGCGGTTCAAAATAAAAGATCGACAATCGGATGGGTCGACAATCGAACGCGAGATGTTCATCGACGAATTGCCGATGGATTTCGATTCGTTAGCCGCGGCCGGGTCGATGGCGGGCTCGGGCGGCGTGATCGTGCTGGACGATTCGCGCGACATGGTCTGGGTGCTCAACAACATCAACGAATTTTACGCCCACGAATCGTGCGGCCAATGCACACCCTGCCGCGAAGGCTCGCTTTGGATGAAGAAAATCACCGATCGCATGATGCTCGGTGGCGGCGTGGTTGAGGACCCGAAGACATTAAAAACAATCGGCGACAACATCGCCGGCCGCACCATCTGCGCATTCGGCGAAGCGTGCGCGTGGCCGACACAGAGTTTCGTCGAGAAATTTCCGGAAGAATTTGCCGCACGCGCGACGAAACCGATTCCTCCGCCACTTCCGCCCGAACTCACGCCCGAAGAATTAATCGAAGATCGACAAATACCCGTTAGGCCAATGGCGCACGATCCCGGCTGGGAAAAAGCCGGAGCGGCTGGAACTATTTGAAGACGATGCGATTCAGAAGCCAAAGAGTTGGGCGCGAGTTCCATTCCCGCACGATCAAAGAAGAGAAAATCTCATTTTGAATCCTGGCTTCCTGGTTTCGGAATTCAATCATGATTGACGCGGCTTCAGTTCCATTAGTGAACGTCCAGATCGACGGCACGTGGCATCAGTTTCCGAAAGGCACGCGCGTCATTGAAGCGTGCGAGCAGGCAGGCAAATACGTGCCGCGTTATTGCTATCACAAGAAACTCAGCTCGCCGGGCAATTGCCGAATGTGTCTCGTCGAAATGGGCATGCCGAAGATGGGGCCTGATCGAAAACCGGAGCTCGGCGCCGATGGCAAATCGCTCATCAACTGGATGCCGCGTCCGCAAATTTGTTGCGCGCAAGATGTCACCGAAGGAATGGGTGTGCGCACGAATTCGCCGCTCGTTGATGAATGTCGCAAAGGCGTGATGGAATTTCTGCTCATCAATCACCCGCTCGATTGTCCAATCTGCGATCAGGCCGGTGAATGTCGCTTGCAGGAATTCAGTGTCGATTACGGCCACCAAGGCTCGCGTTTTCTCGAGAACAAAGTGAAGAAGCCGAAGAACGTCGAGATCGGCCCGCGCGTCACGCTCGACGACGAGCGCTGCATTCTCTGCTCGCGTTGCATTCGATTTTGCCAGGAGATCGCGCACGACGACGTGCTCGGATTTATCGATCGCGGCAGTCACACCGTGCTCACCGCCCATCCGGGCAAGCGGCTCGAAAATAATTATTCGCTCAACACGGTCGACATCTGTCCGGTCGGCGCGCTCACGTCGACCGATTTCCGATTCAAAATGCGCGTCTGGTTTTTGAAGGAGACGAAAAGTTTTTGCACGAGCTGCGCGACCGGTTGCAACACCCTCATCGGTTCGCGCGAAGATGTGATCTATCGCCAGACGCCGCGTGAGAACGACGCCGTGAATTCCTGTTGGATGTGCGATTACGGACGATTGAACTTCGATTACGTTCAATCCGATCGTCGCCTGCTCGAGCCGCTCATTCTGCAAAATAACAAACTCGTCGCAACCGATTGGAAAACCGCGGTCGCGAATGCGGCACAGCAGTTGAGACATTTCGGCGGTTGGAACATCGCCATCATCGCGTCGGGACGCATGACAAACGAAGAGATGTGGCTGACCTCGCGCATCAAGGAATCGTTAGGCGCGCAATGGATCGACATCGTCCCGCATCGCGGTCCCGGCGACGACATTTTGCTGTGTGAAGATCGCAATCCGAATACGAACGGCGCGAAGCTGCTCGGCCTAACGGATGAACCCGGCGCGAAAATCCCGGCGATTATTGAGGCGATTAAATCCGGCGCGGTGCAGGCGCTGTTCGTTCTCTGCGAGAACCCGCTCGAGATCGGCATCACGCGCGAGCAACTGCAAAATCTTCCCGCCGTCATCAACATGTCGATCTTGCAGAACGAGTCGACCGATCTCTCGACCGCTGTGCTGCCCTCCGCGAGCTTTGCCGAGAAACGCGGCTCGATGGTCAACGGCGACGGACGATTGCAACGCTTGAATCGTGCGGTGCGACCGCCGGGAAATGCGCGCGACGATTGGGATATTTTGCGCGACTTGCTGCAAGCGCTAACCGGCAGCAACGGCGTGTACACGATCGACGATGTCTTTCGGCAAATGAGCGAAGCCGTGCCGCAATTTGCCGGATTGAGCCTAACGAAGATCGGCGATCTCGGTATGCAGCTCGTGAACATCGATGCATCGCCCGCGCCTCCCGCCGCGCCAAAGGAAAAGGAAATCGAACTGGCCGAGGCGAAGCGTCCGCCTGGCCGCTAAGATCGACATGTACTCCTGGCTCATCCTCACCTCGCTTGCAAAAATCCTCGGCATTCTTTTCATCGTCATTCTGCCGATGGTTTCCTACAGCGTTTACGCCGAGCGGCGCGTGAGCGCGTTCATTCAAGATCGTCCTGGCCCGAACCGCGTCGGTCCCGCCGGTTTGCTGCAGCCAATCGCCGACGTCCTGAAGCTGTTGATGAAAGAAGATTTCACACCGGCAGGCGTGAACACGTTTTATTACTGGCTCGCGCCATGTCTCGCGATGATGCCGTCCATCATCACCATCGCCGTCGTGCCCTTCGGCAGCACGTTGTTCGGCGTGCCGATGGTCATCGCCGACGTCAACATCGGGATCCTGTGGGTATTCGCCATCGGCTCGTTAGGCGTTTACGGCATCGTCATCGGTGGCTGGGCATCGAATTCGAAATATCCATTTCTCGGCGGCGTGCGTTCGAGCTCGCAAATGATTTCCTACGAGCTGTCGTTAGGCCTGGCCGTCATCCCGATCTTTCTCCTCGTCGGCCAGCTTCGTCTCACCGAAATCGTTCGTTACCAAATCGAGCACGGCTGGTTCATCGCGCCATTCATCGGCGATTGGCGCAATCCGGCGAAAT
>JBEEGX010000026.1:0-8439 GCA_041167105.1 Verrucomicrobiota bacterium | reverse complement strand
CGACCTCGTTCTTGTTACACGCCAGCTCGCGACCATGATCGAGGCCGGCATTTCGCTCGTGCAAGCATTGACCGCGCTTTACGATCAATGCGATCCGCGCCGTCAGCGCAATTTGCGTTTCATTATTAGCGACGTCACCACGCGAGTGCAGGGCGGCGACACGTTGCACGAAGCACTCTCGAAACATCCGCGCGTCTTCAATCGCCTCTTCATCAGCATGGTCAAAGCCGGTGAGCACGGCGGTTTGCTCGCGGAAATTTTGGACCGGCTCGCGGGATTTCTCGAAGCGACCGCCCGTCTGCGCAAGAAGGTCAAATCAGCGATGACGTATCCTGTCATCGTCGTCTGCATCGCGTTTGCCATTACCACATTTCTGATCGTGCGCGTCGTGCCGATCTTCGGTGAAATTTTCAAGGACTTCGGCGCGAAATTGCCGGCGCCGACGCAATTCCTCCTCGACGTCAGCGATTTCGTCAGGGGCCAATGGTATTTCCTCGCGCTCATTATCGGCGGCACGATCTTCGGATTGCGCACGTTCATGCATTCGAAGCGCGGCAAACAATTGTGGGACCGCTGGAAGCTCAAGCTGCCGGTGTTCGGTCCGCTCGTGCAAAAGATTTGCATGTCGCGCTTCTCGCGCACCTTCGCGCAGTTGATCCGCAGCGGCGTGCCGATTCTCGAAGTGCTCGACATCGTCGGCGGCTCCTCCGGCAATTTCGTCATCGAAAGCAGCATCAAATCGGTGAGCGAAGATGTGGAGAAAGGCGACAATCTTTCCGTCGCGCTCTCGAAGAAGAAAATTTTCCCGCCCATGCTCCTGCGCATGGTCGCGGCTGGTGAAGCCACGGGCAAGATCGACACCATGCTCGAGAAGATGGCGGATTTTTGGGACGAAGAAATTGAAGCCATGCTCGACGCGCTCACCTCGCTCATCGAGCCCATGCTCATCGTTTTCCTTGGGGTGATCGTCGGCGGAATCGTCATCGCGATGTTCCTGCCGATCTTCAAACTGAACGAAGTCGTTTCGCAGAATAAACAATAGGGAGAAGCGTTCTTTCTGCGGACGGTTAGGCGGGGGCGGGTCGCAAGGCCCGCCCTCTTTCCGTACCGTTAGATCGACATGTGCAAGATCGACAATTACTCTTTCGTTAGGCTGCGGGCTGACGTCGGGAAACATTTTCCACCTTGCCGTACAACTCCCGATAAATTCTTTCTAACGCCGCGCCCGGATCCTCCAGCATCATCGATTCCTTGATCACGCTCGCGTAAATCGGAAACGAAAATGGCGACACCGTCGGCAATTCGCGCAAACGCCACTCGAAACTCGCGACGTCATCGAGAAATTCATAGGCCGCTTCGGCGTCGAGAAAGGTGTGCGTTGCCTGTCGATACGCTTCGACCAACAGCGGATGCTCCGGCTCATGTTGCTCGAGCACGCGGAACAAAACTTCCGAGCTGAAACTCAGTTGCTTCCGCTTTCGCTCGCGACCGGGCAGGTTGCGCGGCACCATCAAACCGGTCTGCGCGACGCCGCGAAATTGCCACTTCACTAATTGCGAACCGCGCAAGGCACGCGCGAGATCTTCCTCCGCGCCTTCGCGCTCGAAACAAAGCCGCCAATCTTCCAGTGGCATTTCCTGAAACGGTCGCAGCGTCAGCAGAAATCCGTAATCGTCGATCGTCACCAGCGCGTTGCCGCCGATGCGCTTCTTCACCCGCCACGCCACGATGCGAGAGAGCGCGTCGTTCGCGCTGCGGCCGATGAGCGAATGGAAAAAATGATGCGAGTAATCACCGTCGCGATAAATCTCGATCAACAATTTTCGTCCCACCGGAATTTCGGAGATGCGTTCTTGTCCGCGAAATTGCTCGACGATCGCCTGCGCATTTGCCCTCGAGATATCGTAGTTCTCGACCAGCCATTCGACCGGATCAACATGTCGATCTTGCAATCGTTCGGTGAGATCGGTGCGAAGTTCGCGCACAGCGCGTGCGAGTCCGGAAGTGAGCGGCATCTTCGCCGTGTTCCATCGCGGCACCGTCGGCAGATGACCATCCGCGCGTTCGACGTGAGCTTCATTCACGCCAGTGTCGATGAGCCTAACGACGCGCCCGGCCAGGATAAACAGATCGCCGATCTGCAACTGCTTGATGAATCCTTCTTCGACCGAGCCGAGTCGCCGATGTTTCAGAAGCACATCGACGAAACCTTCGGAAACGATCGTGCCGAGATTGACGAGCAACTCGCGCGCAATGCGCGGATGGAAGATGTCGATCTTACCGTCTGCGATTTTGATTTTGCCGAACACGCCGGCGTATTGCTTCTCGAGGGATTCGCCGCCGCCTTCGAGATAATTGAGAATACGATCGAACTCTACGCGGGTGAGTTCTCGAAATGGATATGCGCGGGTGATTAATTCAAAAGCGTGGTCGATGTCAATCGGCGCGAACGCGGCCATGCCGACGATATGCTGCGCAGCGACATCGTAGGGTTTGTTGAGGACGCGAATAGGATCGAGGGCACGCTCACGCACGAGCTTCGCGGTCACAGTCGCTTCAACCAGATCACCGACATTCGTCGCGACGAGAACGCCGTGACTGGTGCGATTCATGGAATGGCCCGAGCGGCCAATGCGTTGGATCGCGCGCGAGACGCCCTTCGGCGTCGCCACCATCACGACAAGATCGACAGCGCCAATGTCGATGCCGAGCTCGAGACTGGTCGAGCAAACCACCGCGCGCAGCTCGCCATTCTTCAATCGATCTTCGACTTCGAGCCGCACACTGCGGTCGAGCGACGCGTGATGCGTTTCGATTTGATCGGAAAGTTCCGGCAGTAATTCTTTCAAATGCATTCCGATTTGTTCGGCGGCGGAACGCACATTCGTGAAAACGAGCACCGATTGTTGCCGACGAATTAGATCGGCGAGTTCGGCGTAAAGACGCACGCCAGTGTAACCGGCCGGCGGATACGGATCGCGCCGGATCGGAGAGAAAACCTCGACGATCGACTTGCGTTCGACCTGCGCTTCCTCGATTCGACATTGTCGATCTTGTCCGACGAGAAACTGCGCGAGCACATCAAGCGGCGCGGCGGTTGCGGACAAGCCGATCCGGGTAGGGACATCGCGCTGCGATGTCCGCGGACGGCGCAGCGCGCCGTCGCTACCGAGTGCGTCCAGACGTTCGAGCGAGATCGTTAGATCGGCGCCGCGTTTGTTTCCGGCGAACGAATGCAATTCGTCGACGATAACGAATTGCACGTTGCGCAATTGCTCGACGTAACTTTGTTGCGCGAGCATGACCGCGAGACTCTCCGGCGTCGTCACCAGAAAATGCGCGCCGTGTTTGCGAAAATCCGCACGGCTCTTTTGCGTCGTGTCGCCGGTGCGAAGGTGGATCGACAATTTCTGCTTCATGCCGGCGATCGGCGCGCGCAGATTTTTTTCGATGTCGTAGGCGAGCGCGCGCAGCGGAGAGATGTAAATGCATTGCACGCCGACTAACGAATCGCCGTTCTCGATCTTGCGCAGGAGAAAATCGAAGACGCCGAGAAATCCGGCGAGCGTTTTCCCGCTACCGGTCGGCGACGTGAGCAAAATCGATTGTCGATCTAACACCGCCGGAACGCAGCGCAATTGCGCGTCGGTAAACGTCGTGAACGTTTTCGCGAACCATTTCCGCAATCGCGGATGCAATCGCCGCGCCAGCTCCATCAGCCTTCCGGATTGACGGGAAAGTGTTTGTTTTTCAGATGCTCGGGCACGCGTTGCGTTTGCTCCATGTCGATCTTGTCCGCGGCTTCGTTCAACATCTCGTAAGCTTCGCGGCTCTTTTTCGCGCGACACATGTAAGCGGTGGCGTGGCCTAACGGAATGCGCGCCTCCGGCAAACCAACGAACTCGACCGCGTGTTGCGCGGCGATTGCGAGCGGTAATGCTTCCGGATCGGCCAGGCCGACGTCTTCGCTCGCGAAAATGACAATGCGGCGCGCGATGAAGCGAAAATCTTCGCCGGCATGCAACATTTTCGCGAGCCAGTACATCGCGCTTTTTTCGTCCGATGCGCGCATGCTTTTGATGAACGCGCTGATGGTGTCGTAATGCGCGTCGCCTTTCTTGTCGTAGACGACGGCCTTTTGCTGAATGGATTCCTCGGCGACCGCGAGCGTAAAATGGATGACGCCTTTCGCGTCTGGTGGCGTTGTCCGCACGCCGATTTCCAGCGCGTTTAAAGTTTTGCGCGCGTCGCCGTCGCTCAACTTTGCGAGATGCTTCTTCGCATCGTTGTCGATCTTGACCTTGTAATTGCCGAGACCGCGCTCTTTATCTGCGAGCGCGCGGTCGATTAACTGTTCGAGCTGCGCGACGCGCAACGGCTCAAGTTGGAAAACTTGCGAGCGCGAGACGAGCGCGCTGTTGACGTAGAAAAACGGATTGTAAGTCGTCGCGCCGATCAAGCGCAGCGTGCCGCTTTCGACATCCGGCAGCAGAATGTCCTGCTGCGCTTTGTTGAAGTGATGAATCTCGTCGATGAACACGATTGTCTTTTTGCCCGAGGTTTGAATCCGATTCGTCGCAGCGGCAATGACGCGGCGCATTTCCGCGACGTTCGATTCGACGCCGCTCAGCCTAATGAATTTGGAATCGGTCAACTCGGCGATGACGTGCGCGAGGGTGGTCTTGCCCGTGCCCGGCGGCCCGGAAAAAATTACCGAGGGCAAACGATCGGCTTCGATCGCGCGGCGCAATAATTTTCCCGGCCCAAGAATGTGTTCCTGCCCGACAAATTCCTCGAGCGTGCGCGGCCGCATCCGCGTCGCAAGCGGCGCGTCTTTATCGACCTTCGCAAGATCGACATCTTCCTCTTGAGTGCTGAAGAGATCGGGCACAGGGGAAAATAGTGCGCATCTCGTTGACGTGCATCTTGCATGTCCGGGGAGCGCAGGCCGCTGGCCTGCAGCGTTCGGCGGCTCGCCGAACGCGCACGATTACGCGAACAGCGATGGAACCGAAGATGTTTCCGGCGAGCCGCCGGAAACTACAGGCCAGCGGCCTGTGCTCCCCAGAAATTAAGCAGGCGCGCACAATCGCATTGAGCGTCCAAGCACGTTTGCCTAACATCAACCGCTCTTATGAACTCGTTAAGCGCGCCGGGCGACAAGTACATCGCGCGTCAATCGGGCTGGAAGACATTCACGGGCGAATTGCGCAAGCTGCTGCGTGCGCCGCGACAACCATTTGTCGGACTCGCGCTCGCGGCGGGCATCGGCATCGTGATCGCTGATTATTTCCCGGCGCCGCGGAGCGCGTTCCTCTGGCTCTTGATCGGGGTGATTTTGATTGCTGTTTTCTTGTTCGTTAGGCCGGGCGCAAGATCGACATATGCATTCGTGGCCCTGGCGTTTTTCGTTTTGCATACCGTGCAAACGCGCGATACGACCGGCCTGCGCCTGGCGGCAGAATTGGGTACCGCGCCGCGAGTCATTAACGCAACCGGCAGCGTGGTGACGGAGCCGAAGACCGGCGCGAGCGGTTTCAGCACGTTTCTCCTCAAGCTCAGCGCGATCGATATCGAGGAAATGCACCTCGCCACAAACGCGACATTGTTCGCGCGCTGGCGCGGCAAAGTGGCGTTCGGTGACGAAGTGCAGCTCTTCGGGGTGGCGCAACCAACCGCGGGGCCGCGCAATCCCGGCGAGTTCGACATGCGCGCGTATCTCGCCCGCGCCGACGTGCGCCACGCGATTTTCGTTCACTATGCCGAAGATGGGCGAGTGGTTAGGCGCGATGGCGGTAATCCAATTTTGCACGCGGCGCAGAAATCGCGCGCGTGGATGCAAGCCGCGCTATGTCGATCTTTGGACGATGCGCCGGACGTGCAGAATTTCCTGAGCGGAATCGTGCTCGGCCTGCGACATCAAACGCCGGAAGATATCGAGGAGCCGTTTCAACAAACCGGCACGTTGCATTTGTTCGCCGTCGCCGGATTGCACGTCGGCATCATCGCGCGACTGCTCTGGATTCTGGCGAGCGTTGCGCAACTGCGGCGAAAATGGGCCAGCGCGCTCATCATTCCGCTGCTCTTGTTTTACGCTGCGATTACGGGTCTTCATGTTTCGAGCGTTCGCGCCGCAATTATGAGCTCGGTCTTGTTGGCCGGGGCATTTTTCGAGCGGCCGGTATTCGCGCTCAACAGTCTCGCCACGGCGGCGTTCTTGTTGCTCTCCTGGAACACTAACGAGCTTTTCGCCACCGGCTTTCAGCTCTCGTTCGCGGTCGTCGGCGCAATCATCATTTTCGCTGATCCCCTATCGAAAGCGCTGCGGCCGCTCGTCTCGCACGATCCGTTTCTTCCCGCGAGCTTACTCAGTGCGGCGCGCCGCGCCTGGCACGCAACGCTCATCGGAGTTAGCCGCGCCGGCGCGGTTTCGACCGCGGCCTGGGTCGGGTCGCTCGTCTTGATCGCCATTTATTTTTATCTGATCGCACCGGTTTCGCTCATCGCCAATCTCGTCGTCGTGCCGATCGCGTTCTTCGTTCTCGCGGTTGCGATGCTGTCGTTAGTCACGGCGCCGCTCCTGCCGTCGCTCTCGATCATTTTCAATCACGCCAATCTCGTGCTCGCCCGTTTCGTCATCGCCATTGTGCATTTCTTCGCGCAACTCCCGATCGGCCATTATTACCTGGCGCATCCGCATTGGCCGGATCGCAGTCGTGCCAAGATCGACATCCTCGATCTCGGCGCAGGCGCGGCCGTTCATATTGCCAGCGCCGGGCATCATTGGTTGTTCGATTGCGGAAGCGACCGCGATTATGAACGAATTCTGCGCCCGTATCTGCACGCCACCGGCGTAAACAAAATCGAAGGCCTGGTTCTGACGCACGGCGACGCATCACACATCGGCGGCGCACTGCAATTGCTGCGCGAGATGCCGCCGACAATCTTGATCGATAACCCCGCGCCGGACCGCTCGCCTATTCATCGCGATCTTCGAGGCGCGATCATCCATACGCGGCTTAGCCTAACGAACGGCGGCGCCGGACAATTTCTTTGGATGTGCGATGGCGTGGCCGCGAAAATCTTGTATCCGCCCCGCGAGATCGCTGCGAAAGCGGCCGACGATGCCGCATTTGTGGTGCAACTCGTTACGCCGTCCGCCCGCGTGCTTCTCACTTCGGACGCAGGCGAAGCGACCGAACGCGCCTTGCTGAATGCAGATGTCGATCTTGCCAGCGACATCATCGTCAAAGGTCAAAGCCATTCATCGCCTTCGTGCACGGAGGCATTTCTGGACGCGGTGCAGCCGCAGTTGATCGTAACCACCTCGCGCGATTTCCCGCGGACGGAGCGAGTGGATGAGCAATGGGCCGAGCGCGTCCGTGCACGCGGCATAAAATTGTTTCGCCAGGACGAAAGCGGCGCGGTGCGATTACGATTTTGGCCTAACGATTGGGAGGCGCGCGCTTATTCGACCGGCGAAACTTTTCGCAGCACCAGCCGGTAGATCGGCGCGCCTTGTTCGCGAAATCTTTTTTCAAATTGCGTTAACGGAAGATCGGTCCGAGCCGGACTGGCGTTCGCAAGATCGACAATGGCGAAGCGCGTGTCGGCGATTGCTTTGATCTGCTGGAAGTAATCGAGTTGGTCGGTGGCGACGTGGAAGATTCCGCCGGGAATGAGCGCGACGTTGAGCGCTTGTAAAAATTCGTTGCTCACGATGCGCCGGCGTTGATGCCGGCGTTTCGGCCACGGGTCGGGGAAGAGCAGATAAAATGTTTCGACCGATTCGGCCGGGAGAAGATAACGCACGGCGTAAGACGTTTCGACGCGCAGCACATGTGCATTGTCGATCTTAGGGCCACTGCGGCTCGCAGTGTCGATCTTGTGCGCGGCCGAATTGATTCGGCCTAGCAAACGCTCGATGCCGAGAAAATTTTTCTGCGGGTAACGTTGCGCCAGCGCGCAAAGAAACGCGCCGTCGCCGCAGCCAAGATCGACATGGAGCGGCGCGCATCGGCCGAAGATTTTTTCGAGATCGAGCGGCTCGGTGATGGAACGCAGCTCGACAATGGCCGGAGAAAGGACATGCCCGCGGCGCGGCGATTTGGTCGCCTCATCCGCAGGCACGTTGAGGAGAATTGATTGTGCCGGTCCGGCTCGGACTTAGGCGGCAGCAGTGTCTTTCACGCCGAAGCCGAGGAAGAGCATCGCGGCGGCGAGCACGACGTGCAGCCACGTATCGGCCGGATTATTGGAGATCAGATTAAAGATCATGCCATTGCCGACGACGAAACCCATGACGGCGACGAGCGCGTAAACGATGCCGAAGATTTTGAACCACGCGCGCGCGGCGCCGGCGCCAGCCATGCCGGCGATGAGAAAGACGGCGCCGGAGGCAATGTGCACGATGCTATGCACGGTATTGACCATGAAAAT
>JBEEGX010000025.1:0-9766 GCA_041167105.1 Verrucomicrobiota bacterium | reverse complement strand
TGCAATACATCGCTTACGAACCGGTCATGGCCTCATTGACGATCACGAATCTCGCACGACGAGATGTCGATCTTCACGACGTCGGCGAGCAAGCGTGGTTCGGTTTCGAAGTGACCGGACAGGACGGCCAAACCATTTCGCGCCTCAAAACCGACGCGACGCAGCCGCCGCTGCAAATCGAAGCTGGCAAACGCGTCACCCAAAAAATAAATCTCACCCCCCTCTATGACGTGCACGATTTCGGTACCTATCACGTCCGCGCGCACATTTACTTCACCGATCTCGACAAATTCTTTTATTCGCCCGCGCGCGTCTTCGAAGTCATGGACGCGCGTCCGATCTGGCAACGCACCGTCGGCATGCCCGACGAAAGTTCGGGCCCGGGAAAGGTGCGGACCTATTCCCTGATGACGAATCGTTTTCCCGAGCACACTTCGCTCTATGTGCGCGTGGCCGATCAAGACCGCGGCATTGTTTACTCGACCTACTCGTTAGGCCGCATCATCGCGTTCGACGGACCCCACGCGGAAGTGGACCGCAACAATATCCTGCACGTGCTGCATTGCGCCGCACCGCGCACGTGGTCCTACTCCAAAGTGGGATTAAACGGCGAGCTCGTTTCGCATTCCACCTTCATGGAAACAAAAACGCGCCCGCGGTTGGCGCGCGACACTAACGGGCTCGTCGCCGTGCGCGGCGGAATGATCGACCAACCTGTGGCGAGATCGACATCGACCAACGCTCCGAAGCTTTCCGATCGGCCTAACGAACCTGAATGATCGCGCGCGCATTCATGTTCCTTTGTTTGAGCGCACCCGCGTTTGCTTTACCGGCGGCGAGCGATTTGGTCACGCGTTCGCAGGCGAGTCCGGCGCCGCGCACCGAGCTTGTTGCAAGATCGACAAGTACAGCTGCGAGCGGATCGGCGACGACGGTCGTGATCGACGCCGGCCACGGTGGTTTCGACCGGGGTGGCATCGCCGGCCAGCGCGTGTCGGAAAAAACGATGAACCTCGACGTGGCGCAGCGATTGAAAGCCATCCTTCAGTCAAGCGGCTATCGCGTCGTCATGACGCGCGACAGCGATGTTTTCGTTCCGTTAGGCACCCGCGTCGCCATCGCGAACTCATATCGCAACGCCATCTTCGTCTGCGTTCACTTCAACTCCGCCACGCGCCGCGGCGCCAACGGCATCGAAACATATTTCTACAGCTCACAAAGTTTGGGGCTTGCCTCGGCAATTCATTATAACGTTAACGCCGTCGCCCCCACGCTTAATCGTGGCGTTCGCCGGCGTGGCTATTTCGTTTTGCGGCGGACAAAAATTCCCGCCGTGCTAGTTGAATGCGGATTCCTAACAAATCCAAGTGAGGCGCAATACGCACAGAGCTCGTCTTATCGGCAGAAGCTCGCGCAGGCAATAGCGGCGGGAATTAGTTCGCGCAATTCGGTCTCGCGTTCGGCGCAGGTTGAGAACACGGGGGCGGTCCCGGTACAACCTTTCATCGATCAAACTCGCGTGCGCGATCGCGATCTCTCGCGCCGCTCGAAACATTCGAAAAAATCTTCGAGCAAAAAGAAGAGCACGAAGAAAAAAACCTCCCCCACTCCTAAATCGGAGAATTAAAGTGGAATCGCCCGTCGTGAGCTCGGCGCAAATGCGCGATGCGGAAAATGCCGCGTTTGCGCGCGGCGTAGAAGTCGAAGCGCTCATGGATGAAGCCGGCGCTGGAATTGCGCGCGCGGTGCGAAAGTTTTTTCCGCGACCCGGCAACTGCGTGGTTTATGCGGGCAAAGGACACAACGGCGGCGACGCGCTGGTGGCGGCGGAACATTTGCAGCGCGTCGGATGGAAGATCGACATCGTCCTCGCGTTTCCGGAGGAAGATTGCTCGGAGCTAACGCGAAAGAAACTTCAGGCGCTGCGCGGCGCTTCGTTAGGCAAGATGTCGATCTTAGCGCGGTCGCCCACGATCGTACTGGACGGTTTGCTCGGGCTCGGCGCGAAATTCCTTTTGCGCGAACCGATCCGTACCTATGCGCGTGAGATTAATCGTCGGCGTCGCGAAGAAAACGTGTTCGTGTTCGCGGTCGATCTGCCGAGTGGAATGGACAGCGACTCCGGCGAAGTCGATCCGGAAGATTGCGTTGTCGCTGATTTCACAATCACGATCGGCTTCGCCAAGCACGGCCTCGTGCTCGATGAAGCGCTCGATCATGTTGGTCGCATCGAGGTGGTGCCACTTGTCGATCTTCCACCGCCGGAAACCGAGCCTAACGAGATCGTCGCCGCGCCGTTCGCGCTTGCCTCGCTGCTGCCGCGCCGAAAATTCAGCGCTTATAAAAATCAGTTCGGTCGCGTCGGCATCGTCGCCGGATCGGAAGGATTCATCGGCGCCGCCATCATGACGACCAAGGGCGCGTTGCGTGGCGGCGCCGGTCTGGTGAATCTGTTTGTGCCGCGCGATCTTTATACGCTTGTGGCTGATCTCGCGCCGGACGAAGCGATGGTGAAACCGCTGCGTTCTCACAAAGATCTCGCCGAACAAGATGTCGATGTTTGGGCGGTCGGCCCCGGACTCGGAAGCGAACGCGCCGCCGACATCGTGAAGTTCATCGACACCGCGCAGCAACCGATGGTGCTCGACGCCGACGCACTCAACGCGCTCGCTGGAAAATTGCCGATGTTGAAACGTTCACCCGGTCCGCGATTGCTCACGCCGCATCCGGGCGAGATGGATCGGCTGGTGGAATCGGGAAAAATGTCGCGGGCGGGACGCGTGCGCACCTTCTGCGAACATTTTCCGGTGACGCTGATGTTGAAAGGAAGTCGCACCGTCGTCGGCGAGCGCGGCAAGCCGCTCAGCTACAATTCGACCGGCCATCCCGGAATGGCGACGGGCGGAATGGGCGACGTCCTCACCGGCGTCTGCGCCGCGCTCATCGCGCAGAAGTTGTCGATGTACGACGCCGCGCGCGTGGGCGCGTGGGTCTGCGGCCGCGCCGGGGAGATGTCGATCTTCCAATCGGGCGAGAGCGAGCAATCGCTTTTGCCGAGCGACGTGCTGGAAAATCTCGGCCGCGGGTTCAACGAAATGCGCGCTCGTTAGGCGGAAGCGGCGAACGCTTTCTCCGGATCAATTCCGATTCGGCGCAAGATCGACAAGAAACGCTTGTCGCTGCGTACCGGCTTGAACTCGGGCGTAATACCGACGTTATGCAACGACGAGGAGCGATCTTCGCAGGCGCGCTCGAGTTCACGAATCGCTTCGTCATGTTCGCCCAGCGCCATGTGCACGAACGCAACGCCATCGGCCGGCGTATACGCGCGAATGGCTTTTGTTTCCTCCAGGACTCTGAACGCGTCATCGCGTCGCCCCATCATCGCGTAGTTGATCGACAATCCGATTCCGGGCCGGCCGGTGAACGTTTTCGCGCGTTCATACAACGCGATCGCTTCGTCGAAGCGGCCAAGAAAACGATAGACGGTCGCGAGCGCGGGCGGGCCATGCAGAAATGTCGGATCGAGCTGCAACGCGCGTTCGCCTTCGACGATTGCCTGCTCCGTTAGGCCGAAATAGCGATAGAGCTCGCAGGCAAAATCGCTCACCCAAAGCGACGCCGGATCGATCTTCGATGTGCGTTCCAAATAGGCGAGCGCTGTCTCGCGATCGCCGCGCTGCGCGAAGAGCGAGGCCGAAAAATAATTCGACGGCGTCGATTTTGGATCGAGCTCAACCGCGCGGGCAAATTCCGCGGCGGCCGCGTCGAGGTCCCACTCGAGGATGCGTTTTGTTTCGCCGAGATAGACGTGCGCCTCGGCATCGTCGGTGTCGATCTTGAGCGCATTCAGCGCGGCGTCGCGCACTTTCGGGTAAGCCTCGCGCGGATGCACGTACGCATCCGCGAGCCAGAGCCACGACTTCGCGATGCCGGTCCACGCGCGGCTGAATCGCGCATCGATCCGCAACGCGCGGTCGAACAATTCCAAACTGCGCCGCAGCGCATCTTCCGTCCCCTTGTCCGACCAGAACAAGCCCTGCAAATAAACATCGTAGGCTTCGGTGTTGCCGATGCGCGATGCCGCGGGCGACGCGGCGATGTCGAGTTTCAACTTCAGCGCATCGACAATCGCTTTCGTGATTTCGTCTTCGACCGCGAAGATGCCCTGAAATTCGCGATCGAATGTGTTCGACCAAATGGTGAAACCTTTTTGCGCGTTGATCAGCTCACAGGTGATGCGAACGCGATTGCCGTCGCGACGCACGCTGCCTTCGAGCACGTGCTCGACGTTTAATTTTTGCGCGATCTCGCTTAGCTCCGCGTTTCTGTCCTTGAACCAAAATGACGAACGCCGCGCCGCCACGCGCAGATTGTCGATCTTCGACAACGCGGCCAAAATTTCCTCAGCAATGCCGTCGCTGAAGTAATCGTGGTCGCGTTGCGGACTGAGATCGGCAAAAGGAAGAACGGCGATGGATTTCTCGTTAGGCGCGAACGCGGGTGCGATGTCGATCTTGCTATTGTCGATCTTGGCGTCAGTGCGCCTGATGCCCTGACGCGTGAAATCGTAAATCCACGCCAGCACGAGCGCGATTGGAAATCCGATTGCGACGACGACAATGACGAGGCGCACGGCCCAATTCGGCACGCCGAGAAATGGAAATGTCTGCGTCGCGATTTGAACCAGCAGCCAGCCGACGACCGCGTAGGTCACGGCCACGCTGTAAACTTTGCGCCGCTTCAGCTCGGCGAGGAATCTGCCGATGTCCATCTCACGCGACATAAAACTTGCGGCGGCGAATCACAAGCGCAACGTGAGTTGCTCGCATTTTAATTTGCATGAAGGCGCTCGTTTTTCACAAACCGAAGCACGTCTCCGTCGACGACGTGGAAGATCCGAAGATTCTCGATCCACAAGACATCATTGTGCGCGTGACTTCGACTGCGATCTGCGGATCGGACCTGCACATCTACAACGGGTTCCTTCCGCAAACGCGGCCACTCACGCTCGGACACGAGTTTATGGGCATCGTCGAGGAGACCGGATTCCAGGTGAAGAATGTCGCGAAAGGCGATCGAGTTTTAATTCCGTGCTCGATCGCGTGCGGTTCGTGTTTCTTCTGCACGCACGATCTGCCCGCGCATTGTGAGAAATCGAACCCGCGCAAGTACGGCCCGGAAGGAGCGATGCTCAATCAAAAGGGCGGCGGCATTTTCGGTTACACCGATCTCTACGGCGGCTACGCGGGCGGCCAGGCCGAATTCGTTAGGGTGCCATTCGCGAATTTTGGCCCATACAAGATCGACAACGAGCTCAGCGATGAGCAAGTCCTCTTCATCACCGATATTTTCGCGACCGGTTATGCGGGGATCGATTGGGCCGGAGTCAAAGGCGGCGAAACCGTCGCCGTGTTCGGTTGCGGTCCCGTGGGTCTGATGGCGCAAAAAGCGGCGTGGCTGCGCGGCGCCAAACGCGTCATCGGCATCGACATTCGTAATTACCGCCTCGTCATGGCGGAACAAGTCGCCGGTGTCGAAGCGATCAACGCCAATGACGAAGACCCGGTGAAAGCGATTCGCGAGATGACGCAAGGACGCGGGGCCGATGTTTGCGTCGACGCCGTCGGTCTCGAAGGCGATCGCAACATTGTCGATAAGATCGACAACATCATCCATGCGCAGACCGGCACGATTAAAGTATTGAAGATGTGCGTGAGCGCGGTGCGTCGCGGCGGATTCGTTAGCGTGATCGGAGTCTACGGCATGCCCTACGACGGATATCCGTTAGGCCAAATCTTCGATAAAGGAATCAAAATGGCCTTCGGCCAGGCGCCGGTGCATGCGCACATGGACGATATGATTCGCTTCGTGCGCGAGCGCAAGGTGCGCCTCGACGACATCATCACGCATCGTATGCCGCTGGCCGAAGCGCCGCACGCCTACAAGATTTTTTGCGACAAAGAAGACAACTGCGTCAAGGTCGTGATGAAACCGTAGCGATTGTCGATCTAACGAACGCTCTCGGGATCGATGCCTTCGACCAAAAGCATGTTCGTCTTCGCGGTGGCGTGACGCAATTTACGCGGCTCGCGATATTCCTCGCAGTGCAGCCATTCTTTCGCGCGATCCATCGAATCGAATTGCAGAATGACGATGCGTTTCGGCTGCCAATCGCCTTCGAGCACCTCGGTCTTTCCGCCGCGCACGATGTATTTGCCGCCGTGCTTGTGCACCGTCGCCGCGGCCTGGCGTTTGTAATCTTCGTAACGCGCAGGATCGACAACTTCTATTTCAACAATGACGTATGCCGGCATGATCAGGTTCCGTTATCCGGTTTTTTCGAATCGTTAGGCTCGGACCCGGCCGGCCGCCGCCGCCGTAAACGCAGCCAGTTGTTCCAGGTTTTGCGCATGCTGTCGCGCGGCGTCAGATATTGCTGGTTCAATTCATTGCTCTTCAGAATCTGCGCCAGAATTCCCTTCACCGTGAAATCGTCGGTGTTCAAAATCGTATACGCGGTGCCGACGGCCGCCGCGTGATGCGCATCGCTCGCCGCCGTCATCGGCAATCCGCGTTCCTGCGCGTATTTAAATGCGTACCGATTGTACCGGCGCAAAGTCGTGGCCGCGTTGAAAACTTCGAGCGCGTCGATCGCCAACGTTTCCAAAACGGAAAACCGAATGCCGGCACGGAAGAGATCGTACGGATGTGGCGGAATGGCGAGCCCGCCGCGTTCATGGATCAAGTCGCAAATTTGCCTCGCCGGCTTGCCCTTCAACTTCGGCGCGTCGGCCAACGTCGCACCGATGCAAAGCAGATGACCTTCGGCCGTTGTCACCTCCACCCCCGGCAACACCAGAAAATTTTCCACCGACGCGCCGTCTTCGCGCATCAAGCCTTTCTCGAGCAGATACGGCACCGCCTCGCACGTGTTATGATCGGTAATGGCGATGCCATCGAGCCCCTTCGCTTTCGCGGCGGTGATCAGCTCCTCCGGTCTCGACACGCCGTCGC
The DNA here is from genome assembly GCA_041167105.1 of Verrucomicrobiota bacterium. Classification (GTDB taxonomy): domain Bacteria; phylum Verrucomicrobiota; class Verrucomicrobiia; order Chthoniobacterales; family UBA10450; genus JAJPGZ01. The sequence goes on along the minus strand of JBEEGX010000025.1, from coordinate 2,749 downwards.
CCGAAAAAAACGAGTGCGTGTGCAGGTCGATATTGAACGGCATCGCGCGGAAAGTTAATTTGCGATGGCGCAAATGGAAAGCGTCGCTTTTTGCATGGATCCGTACGCCAAGCCTAACGAACGCCAAGTCGGCGGCAATCGCCCAAAGATTTCGCACGTCGATAGCAAGATCGACAATCGGACCCCGCAAGATCGACAACGTGAGAAGCAAGCGGTGGTGGACGAACGCCGCGCGATCAAAAAAGCGGCGCGGCGCGAACTCAAGCGCCAGATGCTCGACGAGCTGCAATGATCTCGCACGATTCTCTGTAGCGGCGCTCTATGAGCGTCGCCGTCTTTTGTGTTTGGATTTGCGACGGTCATAGACCGCCGCTACAGCGCAACTGCGTATGAAGCCTCCACTTTTTCTCGACGAAGCGCAGGTACGAAAACATCTGCGCTATGTCGATCTAATCCCCGCGATGGAAAAAGCGCTGAGCGATTTTTCGTCCGGCAAAGTGATTCAGCCGGTGCGTTCGGTCATTTCGGTCGATCCGCCGGGCGGATTTTACGGAATGATGCCGGCGCGAACTCCGGACGCGCTCGGACAAAAGATTGTGACGTTCTATCCGCCGAACGCCGCGCGTGGAATTCCGACGCATATGGCGACGATCTTTCTTGTCGATCCGGAAACGGGAACGCCGCTTGCGGTCATGGACGGAACGCTGATCACCGAGATGCGCACCGCGGCTGTCTCGGCCGCGGCGACGAAGTTGCTCGCGCCGCGCGATGCAAAAGTGCTTGCGATCTTAGGAGGCGGCGTGCAGGCGCGTAGTCATGTCGAAGCTTTGCGGCTCGTTAGGCGATTCGAAGAGATTCGCGTGTGGAGCCCGAACGCTGATCATGCGAGCCGTTTCGCCAGCGAAATAAATGCTCGCGTCACAACCGCGGAAGAAGCAGTGCGTGACGCCGATGTTGTCGTGACGGCCACGAGTTCAACCATGTCGATCTTGCACGGCGCATGGCTAAAGCGTGGCGCACACGTTAATGCCGTCGGCGCATGTCGCCCCGATTCGCGCGAGCTGGATGATAACGCGATGTCGAATGTCGTCTTCGTCGATTCGCGCGAAGGCGCGATGAAAGAATCCGGCGACGTGATTTTGTCCGGCGCGAAAATTTATGCCGAGCTTGGCGAAGCGCTTGCTGGAAAAATTCCGTCGCGCGCAAATGAAACGACGATTTTCAAATCGCTCGGTATGGCCGTCGAAGACATCGCCGCGGCGTTGCTCGTGTACCGCGCCGTCACGGCCTAACGACCGTATTTTTTCAGCAGCTCGCGCACGCGTTCGTGCGGCAGCGCTTCGACCCGATGATTATCGCGGCCGGTCATGTCGTGATTGTCGATCAACGCATTCACGACTGCTTCTTCGGTCGCCTGGACGACACCGGCGAAAAGTGGGTCGAGCAAATCGTTTGGAATCGTTTCGACCGTGTGCGTGACTTGATCGGGATTGTACGCTTTGGCATTGGCAGTTGAGAACGCGATGAACACATCGCCCGAGCCGTTTCCTGAAACAGTGCCGGTGCGGGCGAGGCCTAACGAGACGCGGCGCGCGAGACGCTTGAGTTGATGCGGCAGCAATGGCGCGTCGGTCGCGACCACTCCGATGCACGAGCCGGCTTCTTCCTTGTAAACTTCGCCCGGAATTTCTTTGCCGATCGGAACTCCGGCGATCGTTAGGCCGGCGCGTCGTCCGAAATTCGCCTGAAGAAAAACTCCGACCGTGAACGCTCGCGCCGGCCCATTCTTGCCGGCCTTTATGTCGATCTTGCGCGACGCCGTCCCGTTGCCGCCTTTGAATTCGTAACAGATCATTCCGGTCCCGCCACCGACGCTCCCCTCCTCGATCGCGCCGCCGTGCGCCGAATCGAGCGCGTGCCAGACGTCGTTAGGCTTGACGTGAAAGCCGTTGATGTCGTTCAGCCAGCCATCCCACGTTTCCGCGACAACGGGCAAGCTCCACCAGTAGCCGGTGTTATCGGCCGCGCCGTGCTTCACTCGCCAATCAATCGTGGCATCGCGCGCAACGCCGACGCTGTGCGTGTTCGTGATCACGATCGGCCCTTCGAGAAATCCGCTCTCTTCCACCCAATGCGAGCCGGTCATCTCGCCGTTGCCGTTCAAGCTGAAGATGCCGGCGTAGACGGGATCGTTCAGTGAATCGTGACCGCGCGGGATGATCGCCGTCACGCCGGTGCGCACCGGACCTTTGCCGACTTCGAGTTTTCCTTCGCCGCTGATCAACGTGGTGTAGCCGACTTCCACTCCGGCGATGTCGGTGATCGCATTCAATTGCCCCGGCGTGCCGTCGAATAGAATTTGCAAGTCGCGTGCGCGGACTGTCTTTGTTTGCGGCTCTCGGGCAAACGCGGTCAGCGCCAGCAGAAGCAGAAGAGTAGATGTCGATCTTGCGTACATCGAAAAATGGCTACGCGAATGGTTTTCTATTTTCGACAATGACGCAACGCATTTAGATTGAGCGCGTGAGCAGTTATCAGGTTTTCGCGAGAAAGTACCGGCCGCAGACGTTCGACGATCTCGTCGGGCAGAATCACGTCGCGCAGACGTTGAAGAACGCGGTCGCGCAGAATCGTCTCGCGCATGCGTATCTTTTCGTCGGCCCGCGCGGTGTCGGCAAAACTTCGACCGCGCGCATTTTGGCGAAGGCACTGAATTGCATTCACGGCCCGACCATCACGCCGTGCGGCG
>JBEEGX010000024.1:0-4495 GCA_041167105.1 Verrucomicrobiota bacterium | reverse complement strand
CTTTCTGGCGGCTTAACTCAATGGTCGCATCACTCTTGAAATCCATCGGCTGCTTGAGCAGTTCTTTGATTTTCCCGACACGCTCATCGACCCGCTTCATGTAGAGCCCGAAGATGTCGTAGCCGGGCTTGAGATTGCCGAGCAAAACATCGTCATCGAGCGACTGGCCGTACTTCGACGTCAAATTGTCCACGTCCTGCTGTGTGAAAAACAGATGACTGAAATCGAGTAACTCGAGATAGGTTTTTAGAAATTTCGCGGAGACGCCGTCGTCCAGTCGCTGATGCGTGTAGTGGCCTTCTTCGAGCAAACGGCCGACGGAAATGCAGATTTGGTCCGCGTCCGATTTGGCGTGAATCGATTGGGGGAGAAGTAACGCGATCGCACCCGTGCAGATCGCCAGCCGAGAAACAAGACGTGATTTCATGAAAAAAAGCGGTTTGCGAACGTCGCAGAGTTCACCCTTAAACGCAAGGCGCGCCCCCGATGTGTAAGAAGCTGAGACAACCCAAGTGCGCGAACATTCAAAATCCGATAAACGTCGCCCGATGATGCAGCTTTTGTTCCCGCGGCTACAGTGAGTCGTGCTCAAATACGAAACGTTCTGCGGCGGATTATTCGAGACAAACTGCTACCTCGTCCACGCGCCCGAAGGCGCTATTCTATTCGATGCACCGGAGGGCGTCTGCGCCTGGCTGCAAGATCGACATGTCGATCTTAAATTGCTTCTCCTCACACACGGCCACATCGATCATGTCCAGGACGTCGCGAAACTGAAACGCTCCTTCAATTGTCCGATCGGGTGCCACGAAGAAACGGCGCCGATGATTTCCGATCCGGAATTTTTCCGCAAATTCGGCTTCGGCTTCGATATCCAACCCGTCACGCCCGATTTTTTCATCAGCGAAACGCCGTCACGCACTTTTCTCGGCATCGATTTTCAAGTGCTCGAAGTTCCCGGCCATTGTCCCGGCAGCCTTTGTTTTCTCTCGCGCAAAGACGAACTGCTCATCGGCGGCGACGTCCTGTTTGCCGGCGGCGTCGGTCGCTGGGATTTACCAGGTGGCGATGTCGATCTTCTCTTCGCTGGCATTCGCCAAAAACTCTATCCGTTAGGCGATAACATCACGGTCCTCCCCGGCCACGGCCCGCCGACCAAGATCGGCACCGAACGCCTAACGAACCCGTTCGTGAACTGATTTACTGCCAGCGATACCAATCGCCGCGGCGGACGTGCAGTTGCTCCTCAATGCGATGCAGCTGGTTGTGCAGGCTTTCGACTTCGCGACGCAAGCGCCAGCCTTCGTAGCCGTGGCGCGCGCGCCAGTTCACGCGACTGACTTCGCGCGAAACGCGTTCGACCTCGCGGCGCAATCGCCAATCGCCGCGATACCGCGTCAATTCCCAACGCACATGCGCGAGCATGCGATTGAGATGGCTGATGTGCCAGTCGACCCGATCATGTCGCGACTCGGTGTAGCCGTCGTGATGTTCGTCGTGAGCAAAAGCCGATGCGCTCGTAAATCCCAGGACGAGCGCGGTGAGTAATGCCCATTTCTTCATATCAAACTCCAATGTTGTTCGCAGAGTTCGACGGAGAAGGCCGGCGCGAATTCAGAGCTGTTTCAGCAAATCTCCCAGCGGTTGGAGATTGTCGATCTTGGCCACAACTTCGCGCAGCAAACGAAGTGCGCTCGGGATGTGTTGCAGAAAATCTTTGTGATCTTTGACCAGGCCGAGAAACGCGTAGGCGCCGAGCGCTTGCATCAAACGCTGCATGGCGCAGAGCTGCAGAACCTCGCGGAAGTCGGCCGCGATTTCGCCAGCGCAGTAGTGCGTGAGTAATTCTTCGCGCTCGGCTTCGCTAAGATCGACATATGGATCGTAGAGCAACGAGGCGAGATCGTATTGCGCGAGACCGGGGCGCATTCCCTGGAAATCGATGAGATGCGCGTGGCCGTTTCGCACGATGATGTTTTGCGATTGGAAATCGCGATGCACGAGCACGCGCGGAAGTTTATCGAGACGCTCGGCGATTTCATCAAGCGCCGACAACGTGGCGAGCGGAGCGAGCTTTACGTTGTCGATCTTGCAATAACGGGCGAGGCAGTTTTCGAAAAAATAATTTTGCTCCCAGCGATAAAGCGCGGCGTTGAATTCCGCGGGCAGGCTCGGCTTGATCTCCTCGCAAACTTTCTCCGGCAAGCGATGCAGCTTCGCCGCTTCGTCGAGCGCCGATTCATAGAACGCGCGCCGAACCAGCCACGGTTCGTCACGATGACCGAACAAATCTTCCTCGCCGAGATCTTCGATCCAGATGAGACCTTCGGCTTCGTCGTGGTAATAAATTTTCGGTGCGCGAATGGAATGCTCGGCCAAAAATTCTGCGATGCGGACGTAATGACGGTTCTCTTCGCGCTCGAGATTATATTTCACGAGAATGAGCGTCTGGGCGGGCGAGCAACGCACGCGATAAAACTTCCGGTCCGATCCGCCTTTCTCGATCGGCGTGATCTTCACTTCGCCGACGTTGAAGCGCGGGAAATGCATCCGCGTTTGGCGAAGGAGGAGCTCGTCGGTTTTCATGAAAAAGTCAGATGTCGATGTTGCGATGTTCGCCTGCGACAGTTTTTCGGCGGCGGACAATACAACCAGCGAGGTGCGCGCGTGAAGCAATTTGTGCTTCCGGCCAAACAATTGTGTCTTCGAGAAATGCGCCGGTGTCGACACGGCAATGCGCGCCGATAACCGAACAGCCGCGCACTTGCGCGCTAAGATCGACAATCGCATTTGGGGCGACCTGCTGCGGCCAAGCCGCGTCCTTTACATAACGCGGCTTCCACTGTTCGCGCAGAATCATGCGATGAACGTCGAGATACTCATCGCGCGAACCGATGTTGAACCACTTGCCGTCGCCGAGAACGACGCCGCCGATTTTTCCGCCCTGGCCAATCCAATCGCCGACGATCGGAATGAACGAAACTTTCTTTGCCGGCGGAATTTTCTGGAAGATTGAAGGATTCCACACCGCGACATTTACGAAATCGAATTCGCCGGGAATGCCGTAGCGATTCGAGATATCGACGACCGCGCCGTCGCGCAACGCGATCGCGGAAGCGAGGCCGGTTTTGCGCAGACCGAGTGTGACATCATTGCCGCGCCGAAAATGTTCTTCGAGCAACGGCGCAAGATCGACATCGGTGAGAATGTCGCCGCTGTAAGTAATGAACGGCGCGTCGCCGAGATCGCGCTCGATATTTTTGATTCCGCCGCCGGTTTCGAGCAGCACTGGCTCGTTCACAAACTTGATCCCGTGATCGCGATACGAAGTTAAAGCAGTGAATTCTTCCGGTAGTTTGTGCGTGTTAACGATGAACCGTCGAATGCCGATGTCGATCAAATGATCGAGCGCGAAAGTGATGAGCGGCTTTTGGAAAATCGGGACGAGCGGTTTCGGCAGGTCGTCGGTCAACGGCCGCAAACGCGTGCCGAGACCAGCGCCGAGGACGAACGCTTGTGTGAGGGCGGCCATCGCGTTAACGATTGCCCATGGCGGAAGAAACGGTTTGGCGCGGCACGTCGTCGCAGTGGAAAAATTTCGGGCGCTTTGTCGTGAGCACGATCGGCTGCATCATCGTGATCGTATTGTCGATCTTGTGCGCGCGTGCGCCGGATGCAAACGTCGCGAAGCTCGCGCCGTTCGTGCTCGTGTTGCTCATCGTACCGATCTTTATGGCGCTGGCCCGTTATCTCCAAACGAAAAATAAAATCTACGAGCTCACAAGCGAGCGATTGAAAATCACCGAGGGCGTCTTCAGTAAAGCGACCGACACGCTTGAGCTCTATCGCGTCAAAGACATGGAGACGCGGCAGCCGTTTACGTATCGCATGGTCGGGCTGGAGAATGTGCACATCAACACGTCCGATACATCAACGCCGTTCGTGCTGGTCGATGCAATTCCGGCGCGCGTGGCGTTCGCGGATAAGTTGCGTAACGCGGTGGAAGCGATTCGCGCGCAGAAGGGCGTGCGCGAAATCGACATCGAGTAGATGTCGATCTTAACGAATCAATCCGCGAGCAAACGTTGCCGGACCGTTTGCGTGACGCGCGCGCGATGCGGCGAGATCCGCTTCGGCGCGGCCACAGCTTCGCCACGCAGATAAAGTGAGCGCGTGCCGAAATCGATGATGCCGTGATTGCGTCGCAAAATTTCCGCGCCTAACAAGCCGACGGCGGGCGGCGTATTGAGCAGGCCTTCATGCAAGACGCCGCCAAGATCGACAACGCCGACGTCCTTGCCCAGGATATTGACGAGGCCGAAAGACAATTTACGAATGCGCGCGATGTCGATGCCTTCCTGTTTCAGATTGATTGCGGCGGACTGAAGCTGCGTTTCTTCCGTTGGAATGCGCAGACGCCTAACGAACGGCCGATGCAGCAAGGTGGCGAACGCGCCGGTGTCGATCATCATGCGCGCGGGCGAGCCGTTCACCG
>JBEEGX010000023.1:0-6722 GCA_041167105.1 Verrucomicrobiota bacterium | reverse complement strand
CCGCCGACGGCATCGTGAACTCGACCGACATTTCCCAGACCAAGTCAAAGTCTGGTCAGGTAGTCGGCCCGTCCAACTTCCGCAATGACGTTACCTTCGATGGCAACTTAAACAGCACCGATATCTCGCTCGTGAAGTCGAAATCCGGCACCGGCTTGCCGTAAGATCGACAATCACAAGATCGACAATTACACGCCGCGCTGGTCGCATCCGATCAGCGCGGCGTTTGTCTTTTGGCCTAACGGCCCAGCGGCGTTGTCACTTCCGTTCCGGGCGGCGGCGTAAAGTCGAATGTCGATCTTGCGACAGGCGCGCGCGATTGATTTGAATACGTCGTGACCACGCGATCGCCATTCGGCTGCATCATTTCCGTGCGCTCGGCCAGCAGGTCGTCGTTCAGACGCAAATTGAATTTGGAAAACATCCGTTTCATCGAGGCGCTGCGCGGCGTCAGCTCGAGCTCGTAGTGATTGTCGATCTTTGCCGCAGTGATCTGAAATGTGTTCTCCACGTCTTGCAGATTGAGCGCCGTGTTGATCGCCGCGATCACGGAATCGACCGGTGAATGTTTTCCTAACGAATAACGCTCCGCCGACTTGAATTGCGGATAATAAATCCACAGTTGTTGTCCATCGCTCACCGTCGTACTCGGCGAATTCCCGCGCACTTCACGCCGGAACTTGTTCGGCGCTTCGAACCAAACTTTGCCGCTGTTCACGATCGGCTTCGCCATCAAGTGCAGCGTCTTCTCTTCCCGAAAATCCGCCTGCACATGCGGCGACGAAGCGCGGCGCGCACGAGTCTTCTCCAGCAGGTCCTTCACCTCCGCGGGCGATAACGACGCCGCATCGATCGCGTTGATCAGTAAAAGAAAAACGAAGATAAACGCACGCATGATTGTCGATCTTACGATTGGTGCCATGTCCGCGGCTTAGCTGCCGCGATCGCCGGCAAGGTAAAGAAAATCGTTGCCACTAAACTCCAGAAAATTCCAATCGCGCACGCGATGCCTAGGCCGCTCAACGAGGGATTTTTCGCCAGGCCTAACGAGCCGAACCCGCTCACCGCCGTCAGTCCCGCGAGCAACACCGGCTTCACTACGCCCGCGACATCGTGTTCGATCTCGCGCGCCTTTTGCCAAATGAGAATGACGTAGATGCCGTAATCGACGCCGATCGCCAGCACGAGCCGAAAAGCGAGCACATTCAGCAAGGTCAACGGCACATTAAACAATTTCATCGTCGCCAGCATTGCACCCACACCGAATACGAGCGTGATTTCCTGAATCAACCACAAACGCCAGTCGCGATAGAGCAACGCTAGTAACACCGCATCGAACAGCGCCATCAACGCGCTGATCATGAGCAACTGATGTTGCGCCCACGGCAAAAGATTCGCCAGGGTGTAACTCCAGCCCGAGAGCACGATCGACACATCGTTAGGCGGAAGCTCGCGGCTGAGCGTGTCGTAATCGGCGTGCGATTGCACTGGCGTACTCGTCGTGACAAAGCCGGTCGTGAGCAACGGATCCTGCGCGAAATAGCGATCGACCAGAAACCACCAGCTCGACGATCTCGGAAGTTTGTCCCGCCAATGCGGCAAAGGCATTGCAAGATCGACAACCGCTTGCAGCTCGTCGAGCAGCTTGAACGCGTTCGTGAAGGAATCGCGGCTAAAACCTTCTTCATCAATCGCGCGCGCCAGAGCTTCGCGTGTCTTTGCAAAATCAATCGCGCGCAATCGTTCGCGATTTGTTTGCATCCACTGCGGCGACGAAACCAATGCGACCGGCGTGGTGAAGCCTTTAATCTTGCCCTCACGCTGAAGCTGCGCCCAATGCGTCGAAATCTTTCGCCAGTCGTCGTGCAACACCTGTTCGTTAGGCGCGCGCACGATCGCCAGCACCGGCTCCCATCGCGTCGGCATGCTGCTCATGATCGCTTTGAGCGCGCGCGCGGCGTTGCTGTTCTTCGGCTCGAGCCCGCGCGTGCTCGAATCGAACGGCACCGGCGGCCACGGCGAAAAACCGAACACGGTTAAGATCGACAAGACCAAGATCGACATCGTCAAAATCGGGCGCGGCCGATTCACCGCCGATCGCACGTAACGTTTTACCAATTCAAAAATCCAATCGTGTCGCAGCGGTGGTTGCTGCTTCGGCAAAAACAAAAACAAAATCGTGCACATGAAAAAGCCGGCGAAGAGAATACCGATCGCAATCAGCACGCCGAGCTGTGAGAAACCGCTCGAACCGCTGAGCGCGAGCGCCAGAAATCCAACCGCGGTCGTGAGTGCGCCGAAGAAAACCGCGCGACCTAACTTCGCGATCGCTGTCGCAATGGCCGTCTGAAAATCTTCGCCATCGATACGCGCTTGTTGGTAGCGACCCAAAATCAAAATCGCAAAATCGACGCCGAGGCCCACCAGGATCGCGCTAAAGCCGACCGTCACCATGTTGAGTCGACCGAAAATGAGCAGACCGAGCGCAAGCGCGACCAGACACGAAAGCAAAAGTGCGAAGCCCATCCCAAGCAACGGAATCCAGCGGCGAAATCCGGCGAAGAAAATTGCGCCGACTAGCAGGATCGAGCTGAACAGCGTCGCGATAATATCATAACGCATGCTCAACGAAATCTCAGCGACGTACGCTGCCCGGCCGGTCACGAGCACCTGCAACGGCCCGCCGATCCAGCCCTCGCTCGCATGCGCACGAAACGAATTCACTTCGCGCATCAAACGCTGGCACTCGAACGCGCTGACCGAGCGTTGATTCGTCACTGTGAGAAACACGCGCATCGTCCGATCGGGCGAGGTGAGAGGTTGCTCGTCTTCGATGGCGCTGTTCTCGGCGAATGGTTTCAACGCCGGCGCGATTACGCCTAACGGATCGAACTCGAGCTGAAATTGCGCACGCGGGGAGCCGGCTTCGATTTCGCCGCGGAAACGATGCAGGCGTTCGCGAATTTTTTCCGGCTGCAAGATCGACATCGTACTCTCGAAAGCATTCGGCTCGAGATTGAGCAGCAACGGCACGGCCATCGCCTGCAAATCGTGCACGCCTTCCGGCGTTTCCATGGGCGAACCGGGGAGCACGCGCTCGCACCACGGCTGCTTCCGCAGATTTTCCGCGAAGACGGGCGCGAATTCGTCGAGTTTATCGACGTCGTTAGGCTGACATTGCAAGGCAAACGTCAGCTCGCGTGTTTGCTCGAAGTCGCGATTGTAAATCTTCAGGCCTTCGACCGAGCTGAACTTTCCCGGCAACATGTTCAGCACATCGCTGTCGAGCGAGATACGCGTGACAAGAATCGTCAAGCAAATCACGACCAGCGCGATAACGCCGAGCCAAAGCCACCCGCGGCGGGCGGTAACGATGTGGGCGACGCGCTCGCTGAAACGCATGCGCTTTAAAAACGAAACTGAAATGTTTCCGCGCCGGTCTGATGCGAAATCACATGTCGATCTTGCGCGTGAATGAGCACGTCGCGCAAACTCAACCAGCCGCGCAGTTGTTGCGGCGCATGATCGACGCGGCCAGTCCAGCCAAGTCGCGCAAGCGGCCCGGTGACGTGCGCGAATTGTTCGTTCTGTTGAATCGTGAGCATCGGGATGCCGGGACCTTTCGAAAACGTCAACTCGAAGTCGCCATGCTTCGAATAACGAATCACGACATCGCCGACCACGGTTCTGCCTACGTTCTTGTATTGAAGTTGTCCGCTGCGCGTTTGCCAGTGTTTGCCCGGCTCGGCGAACTTGTGCGGCGAGGAAAACGAGCAGCTTGTTAGGCCGAGCAGCGCCAGCGCTGCGAGAAATATTCTCATGAAACGGCGGGCGCCGGTTGTGGAGTAGGGGAGATGTCGCGGTTCGGTACGAGTGAAAGTCGCGGGACGATCGCGATGTGGCGCTGTAACCAAACAAGAAAATAGAAAACCCACATGCGCCATTTGATCGCGAACTCGTTTCCAATGTTACCGCCGAGAACGGCGTTTACTGCCGGCGGCAAATTGAGGAACTCGCGCGGCGCCGAAAAAACTTCGATGAACTCTTTCGTGTACCACGCGTCGATGAAGCGCAGATAGACGTCCATCGCGCGATTCACTTTGCGCTCGTATGCGCGAAATAAAGATGTCGATCTTGCGGGACGCTCGAGGATTTCGTGCAACGCATCAGCCGCAAGCTCGCCGCTGAAGACTGCGAGAAAAACGCCGCTGCTGAAAATCGGATCGATGAATCCCGCCGCGTCGCCGACGAGCAACCAGCGATCGCCGAAAAGTTTTTTGTGGCGATAAGAGAAATCGGCGGCGACATGCACGTCGGAAACGCGCTGCGCGTTTTGCATGCGCGCGGTCAGGATGGGCTGCTCGCCGATTGATTCTTCCAGAAATTCTTCCGGCGATTTTTTCGAGCGCTTGAATGTCTCGTTGTCGAGCACGACGCCGACGCTCGTCCGTGTGGGCGTTAAGGGAATCATCCAGAACCAGCGGTCTTCTGCCCTAACGAGACTGGTGAGGGTGCCATTGATTCCTTCTTCGCGGCTCATTCCATCGTAATGCGCGAAGATCGACAACTTCTGCAGATGCCGATAGACGCGCTTGAGATTGAATTTGTTGCCGAGAACAGAGTTGCGTCCGCTTGCGTCGATGACGTAACGCGCCTGCACATTCTCGCCGCTGGCCAATGCAAGATCGACATGTTCGTTCGCGAAATCGACGCGCGCGACCGTCGTTTGTTCGCGCACTTCCGTGCCGCTCTCGCGCGCATGATCGAGCAGGAGCTTGTCGAATTCGGAACGCGTGACCTGATAGGAATATTCCGTCTGCGAGCGCCACGCATCTTTAAAATAAAAACGAATCGGCGTATCGCAGCAGGCGCTGAAAAATTCGCCGCCGTACTTTCGCTGAAATCCGGCGCGCTCGAATTTCTCGATCAGATCCATGCGCCCAAACGCTTTCATGCTGAAGGGCAGCAACGATTCGCCGATGTGGAACCGCGGAAATTTTTCACGTTCAAAGACGACGACGCGACGTCCCGCGCGCGCGAGCAAAGTCGCCACCGTGCTTCCAGCCGGCCCGCCTCCGATGATCGCGACGTCGTACATGTCGATCTTATCTTAGCGCAACGGCGGCAAATTCCACTTGTCGCGATGTTGCTCGTAGGATTTTCGTGGCATCTGAACGAGTAGCGGATTACTCGCGGGATTGAGCCAGCGAATTAGATCGACCATGTCTTTCTCGGCCATCGCGGTGCAGCCGACTGTCGGCACGTTTGGTCCAATCCACACATGAAGAAAAATGCATGAGCCATCTTGCGGTTTTGCATCTTCATTTTGAGCTACGAGCACGCCCCATTTGTAACGAACGTCATTGCGTCGCATTTGTTCGGCGCTACGCCAATCGCGATCGGCGACCGTGCGTTGATTGATGAGCTGATTGTAGCGGCGCGACTGCGGATCATCGATGCAGAGAATGTCGGACGTAACTTGCTGGTAAGGCATCTTCGTTTCAGCGCGCGCCGCATATCCGAAGACACCGCGCAATTCAAACACTCCTGCGGGCGCTTTGTTGTCGCCTTCGTGTTTCATATTCCGACCCTTGCGACCGTACTCGCCGGCGATTCCGTAGCCCCATGCGAGCCCGCGTTTCCCGACAACCACGGGAATGGCAGATCGTCGCAACTTCCAATCGGAAAAAAGCGCATCACGTTCGAACAATAACATCGTTCCATTCGTCGTAGACAACGAGGCGGTAAGAACGACCACGCACTGGCGCACTCCCAATTCATTCAAATACGATTCGCCTTCGCCCGGCAGATTCGCGGCGGTCACCCGCAAGATCGACATGTTCCATGCGAGGATTGCGAGGCCGACGACTTGTTTCATTGGCGAAACGGATTTAACGAAAGCGCGTGAAGTTAATCGACCGCTTTGTCATGCGCGAGCTTGTCGTGAATATTCTCTTCGCGATTTTTGTGCTCAGCCTCGTGCTCGTGGTCGGCAATATTTTTCGCAAGCTCCTGCCGTTGCTCGTGAATCACGACGTGCCGCTGCAATATCTCCTCAGCTTCATCGCTTACATTCTGCCGTTCTCGCTCATCTTCACCATCCCGTGGGGAATGCTGACCGCGATCCTGCTCGTCTTCGGGCGGCTCTCGGCCGACAACGAATTGATCGCGCTGCGCGCCAATGGCGTGAGCATCGGGCGCGTTTGCATTCCGCTCGCCGGGATCGCGATCGTCGCAACCGCGATTTGTTTGTGGCTCAATGTTTCGGTCGCGCCGGCCGCGCAGATGCAGCTAAGATCGACAATCTTCGACCTGGCCACGCGCGATCCGATGGCGCTCTTCGGCGGCGATCAGGTGATCGATCAATTTCCCGGCCGCAAAATTTACGTCGGCAAAAAGGAAGGAAGCAAGCTGGAGAACATCACCGTGTTCGAGGTGAACGAGGATTCGCTGCCAATGCGCGTGACCTACGCGCGCACTGGAATGCTTGAGGCGGATTTGCCTAACAAACGCATCCTCATGCATCTGTACAACGCGCGTTACCAGCAGCGTGACGAGAACGATCCGTTCGATCTCACGAAAATTCGAGACGGCATCAACATGCGTGAGGGGACGTTGCCGATTGGTCTCGATGAGCTTTACGAAAAAGCGAAGAAGCAGCCGAGCCGTTCCGCGTTGTCGATCGAACAACTTGTCGATCAACTCAAGACGACCGCAAACGA
>JBEEGX010000022.1:0-2672 GCA_041167105.1 Verrucomicrobiota bacterium | reverse complement strand
TCATCACGGTGCGGCGCGCCGGCCGCAAACGCATCGAGGAATTGCTACTCGAGAAAACAACGTGCGCGGACGATGTCGATCTTGCGCAGGAAGAAACATGATCGGCCTAACGATATTCATCTGCTGGGTCGTTTCCTTTTTCTGCAACGGAATCGAAAGCGGTTTGCTTTCGGTTGATCCTGTCCGCCTCCGCGAAAACGCGAAACGGCGCGTGCGTTCAGCGTTGCGGCTGGAGCGTCTGCTGGAACAACCGGAGCGATTGCTCGTGACCGTGCTGCTCGTGACCAATGCCGCCGACATCATCGGTTTGGTTTTGCTCACGCGCTGGTTCGTTAGGGCCTTCGGCAATGTCGGATTTGTCTATGTGCTCATGGTGGCGTTGCCGATCTATCTTTTCGTTCTCGGCGTTTTACCGAAAGCGCTCTTCCGCCGATTTCCTTTTCGCGCGCTCGCGCTGCTTAGCGGCGTGCTCAAATTTTTCACGACGCTGGCGTGGCCTTTCATGGAAGTCGGTGCGCGATTGGGCAAATTACTCCTGCCAAAACGCGCGGAGGGCGGACGATTGTTTGCCGCGCGGGAAGAGCTCAAACAACTTACCGCGCAAGGCGAACGCGAAGGCGCGATCACCGCGACCGAGCGCGCGATGATTCATAACGTTGTCGATTTTCGCGGGGTGATCGTGCGCGACGTGATGGTGCCGTTGCCAAACGTGGTCGCGGTCGAACCGAATGCGCCGATGGATGATGTCGTGGCGCTCGGTGCCAAAACCGGCGTCGATCGCATGCCGGTGATCGCGAATGGCGAGGCCAAGGGGCTGCTTAACATTGTCGATCTTTTGCTGGAGCGAAACGGCGCGACGTCGATCACGCCGTTCGTTAGGCGCATCGTGGTCGCGCGCGATGACGAGCCGGCTTACCGCATCGTGCAACGCTTGCGCGCCGCGCGACTCGGTCTTGCGGCCGTGATCGACCGGCAGGACCAATTACGCGGCATCGTCACGATCGAAGATTTGATCAAGCGTCTCGTTTCTTCAACCGAAGCGCGCGCGTAGATCAGTCGGGCCGACCGTAGGGAAATTTTTCGTCGCCGTTCAGGATGCGCGCGGTGTTCACGAGCGCGAGATGAGTAAAAGCCTGCGGAAAATTTCCGAGCTGCCGTTTGGCAATCGGATCGTATTCCTCCGAGATCAATCCGAGATCGTTTCGCAATCCAAGGAGACGCTCGAACATGGCCTTGGCTTCGTCGGTGCGGCCAATGAAGTGCAGTGAATTCGCCATCCAGAACGAACACGGCAAGAATGTCCCTTCTCCGCCGGGCAAGCCGTCCACTCGTTCTTCCTGCGGACGGTAACGCAAGACCAAACCGTCCTGAATTAATTCGCGCTCGATCGCTTCGATCGTTCCGCGGACGCGCGGATCGTTAGGCGGAAGAAAACCTACGCGCGGCATCATAAGCAAACTCGCGTCGAGCGCGTCCGACTCGTAGAATTGCGTGAAGGCGTTCTTCTCGCGATTGAATCCCCGCTCGCAAACTTCGCCATGGATCTGGTCGCGAGTTTTTTCCCAGCGCTCGATGTGAACGCCCGTCGCGCATTTACACGCGTGCGCCAGCTTGATCGCGCGATCGAACGCGACCCACGCCATCATTTTCGAATGCGTGAAATGTTTGCGGCCGCCGCGCACTTCCCAAATCCCCTCGTCCGGTTCGTGCCAATGCGATTCCAGAAAGCGCATAAGCTCGACTTGCAGACGCCAATCCGTCTCGTCCGTCTCCAGTCCGGCGCGATGCGATTCGTGCATCGCGAGCAGCACTTCGCCGAACACATCGAGCTGGAATTGATTCGAGGCCGCGTTACCGATGCGCACCGGTCCCGAATTTTCGTAACCCGAAAGCCACGGAATCTCGCGCTCATCCAGGCGGCGCTCGCCTTGCACGCCATACATGATCTGCATTTGCGCGCCGCTGCCGGCGATGGCGCGCAGCAGCCAGTCGCGCCATGATTTCGCTTCGTCGCGATAACCGACGCGCATCAGCGTCATCAACGTAAAAGTCGCGTCGCGCAGCCAGCAGTAACGGTAATCCCAGTTGCGCACACCGCCGATCTCTTCCGGCAGCGAAGTCGTTAGGGCAGCGACCAGGCCGCCGGTCGGCGCATAGGTGAGTCCCTTCAGGACAATGAGCGAGCGCAACACCGCATCCCGCCATGGTCCGTTCATTTCGAAACGCGACGCCCAATCGTTCCAGAATTTTTCGGTGTCGCGCAGCGCGTGCTCAGCATTGACCGCGCGCGGCGGCTCTTCATGCGACGCGAACCAGGTGAGGACAAACGGAATGCGCTCGCCTTCGCGCACGGTAAACTCGGCGACCGTCGTCAGGTCCTTGCCCTGCGTCTCGATCGGCGTTCGCAAAATGAGTGCGTCCGGTCCGGCGATCGCTTCCAACCCATCATGCGCTTTGCGCACCCACGGAATGACCGAGCCGTATTCGTAACGAATGATCAGCTCCATGTTCATCTTCACTTCGCCGCGCAAGCCTTCGACGATGCGGATGACATCCTGGTTCTTTCCGCGCTGCGGGATGTATTCGTTCAAGAGCACCGCGCCGCTCGCAGTCTCGATTGTCGTTTCGAGTATGAGTGTGTGTCCACGATACCGGCGACTCACCTTGTCGAT
>JBEEGX010000021.1:0-8697 GCA_041167105.1 Verrucomicrobiota bacterium | reverse complement strand
AAAGAAAAGCAGCACGAAAATAATCGCCGCGATAACGCTGATGGTGACGACCTGACGATTGAGATACGCTTTCGCGCCTTCCTGGATGGCGGCGGCGATTTGCTGCATGCGCTCGTTGCCGGGCGATAACCGCAGGATTCTCCCGATCAACACGAACGCGAAAACGAGCCCGACGACGGCGCACAACATCGACATGTTCACGCCGGAATCGAGAATAGTTAGGCCAAATAAATTCATCATGCGTTCTGCCCGCTGAAGCGCTCGACTGTAGGGAGAAAAGCCGTGCTGGCAAACGACGATTTGCCGCGAAACAGAGTAAGATTGATTCCGCTTTTATCGAGGAGTAAAAACAAGACTGGATGACGCGCGTTATCGCCACGCTTCTGGTTGTCGCTGTCGCATTGAGCGGCGCGTTGCTTTTCGCCGCCGAAAAAGAAGCGCGCGTCACCGCGCTCGTTCACGATGTGAAATTGCTCTCGGAAGACGCGCAAGCGCGCGCGGCCACGCTCAACGAGACCGTGCGCGAAGACACGGCCGTGCGTACCGGCACCGATTCGCGTTCGGAATTAACGTTTGTCGATCTTACAATCACGCGGCTGGGATCGAACACGGTCTTCAGCTTCAACAAAGCCGGCCGCAGCGTGCGGTTGAATGGCGGCGCAATGTTGTTATGCGTGCCGAAAAATTCCGGCGGCGCCAGCTTGAAGACGGACGCGTGCTCGGTCGCGATCTCCGGCACGACCGTCGTGCTGGAAGCGACGCGCTCCGGCCGCAACAAACTTTACGTGCTCGAAGGCAACGCGCGCATGGCGTTGAACAAGCGGCCTAACGACTGGTCGCGCGTCGCGCCCGGACAAATGCTCGATGTGCCGGCCGGCGCCGATAGTTTGCCTGCCGTGCAAAATTTCGATGTCGATCGATTCATGCGAAGCAACTCGCTCATCACCGATTTTCCGGAATTGCCGAGCCGCCATTTGATTTCCGCGTCGGCCGGAAATCCAAACGAGCGCGTTTACGAAAGCCAACCGGTGGCTGGCGGACCGGCGCCGCCCGCACCGCCGTTTATCCGGCCGCCACGATTTCCGCCCGGCCGTGTCGGTCGCAATCCACCGAACTCGGGAGGCGGTTCAACCGGAACTGGCGGAGTGAAAGCGCCGAAAAAACCAAAGTCACCGAACGTAAAGGGCCAGACCGCGGGCGCGATCGCAAATCAAGCGTCGCCATCACCCTCACCGCGCAAGCGCAAAACACCGTAATCGCGCGTGCGCGAAGTCGGACAAGGCCGCACAAGATCGACATGTTGATCTGCGGCGGGCGTTTTTCTTTCATCGACAAAATACGCGCACGATCGGCCACGCAGCCGAACAGATTAATAGGAATGAAATCGAGCGCACCCGCGTTGCTCGCACTTTGCCTGGCGAATTCATTCGCCAGCGCGGCCACAGATTTATTGAAGGTCGATCCGTGGAGCGCGCGGCGCCATGACGTTGCGCTCACCATCCCGGGAGAAAATTCCGAATTGGCCGCGCCGACGCGCACATTGGGCGAACCAAGTGAAGTTTCACCGTTGACCGCGCCGGTCGAGGATCTGTTCCAGCGCAATTATTGGTATCTCGTTTTGCTCGACGTCAAAGAAGTCTTCACTGCGCCGGCGCATTGGGACAATCGTGATTGGCTCATGCTCGGCGGTGTGGTCGCGGGCATCGGCACAGTCGCGGTTTTCGACGAAGACATTAATCGCGCGATCCAACGCAACAAAAACGGCACGGTCAATGATGTGCTGCACGCGGTCGAGCCGTTCGGAAATGAATACGCCATCGGCGTCGTCGGCAGCTTTTACATTTTCGGCGAAATCTTCAAAGATCCGCGCGCGAAAACCACGGCGCTCGATGCCATCTCGGCCAGCGCGATTGCCTCCGGCATCATCACCAACGTGAGCAAATACGCCATCGGCCGCAGTCGCCCGCTCGATCACGAAGGCGCTTACAAGTTTCAGCCGTTCAGTGGCCGCGATTCGTTTTCGTCCGGTCACACCGCAGAAGCTTTCGCGCTCGCAAGCGTGATCTCGGAACATTATCCGACGCCATGGGTGCAGGTCACGTCATACGGCATCGCCGGACTCGTCGGTTACGCGCGCATCAGTGAAGGGCGGCACTGGACATCGGATGTGCTCGCCGGCGCGGCGATCGGGACATTCGTCGGCAAAACGGTTGTTTATTTTAATCAGCACCATCGCCGCGTCGCGGTGCAACCGCTCATCGGCACAATCAACGGCGCGGAGTTTTCGTATTCGTGGTGATCGCGGCGGCTCGTTAGGCCGCGGCGATTTCTTGCGGATGAAATTTCTTCCAGTAGCGCAACGCCGCCGGCACCGCCATGTAACTCGGGTCCGCCGCTTCGTAGCCGGCGATGTCTTCTTCGCTCGCGCCGCCCGCGCGAAGATCGACATGTTCATACTCGGCGAATTCCGGAACTAAATGTTCTTCGTTCGCGCCACTCCGCATCTTTTCGCGAAACCATTCCGACCATCGCGCCAGTTTTTCGTCCATGAGCGCAAGGTGCGAATCGATGTCGTCCTCCACGCGGCCGAAGTGCGGCAAATAAAGCTGCTTCGGTTTCAACGCGCGGATTTTCGCGATCGATTCGCGCCACGATTCGACATGCAGCTCCGGCGGAACGAATGGCGGAATCGGTGGACCATTCCCGATACGCACACCGGCGACATCGCCGCCGAAAACGCAATCATCCCAATGATACACATGATGATGACTGGCGTGTCCGGGCGTGGCGATCGCACGAATTGAAAATGGCGACAGCGTGACCACATCGCCATCTTCCAGCACGCGCACGCGCTCGGCCGGAACCGGCGCGATGCGTCCCCACAGCCGCGTCATGTCGTCGCCGAAAATGCGCGTGGCCGATTCGATTAATTTCGCTGGATCAAGCAAGTGCGGCGCGCCGCGCGGGTGCACGTAAACGGTCGCGCCCAGCTCCGCGAAACGCCAGGCCGCGCCCGCGTGATCGAAATGAATGTGGCTGAGAAAAACGTGGCGGATGTCGTTAGGCTGGAACCCGGCCTGGGCAAGATCGACAACTACATTGTCGAAGGTCGATTCCGGGCCGGTATCGAAAAGCGCGAGGCCATCATTCGTTTCCAACGCGGTCGCGGCGACGATGCCGCGATGACCGAGCTGGCGTGTGTCGAGGACGTGGATGTTCAAACCGGCGCCAGCAATGTGCCACGACATTTCGCCGTGCCGCAATTGCAACGCGATTCGTTTTCCACCGCGCGCGTGCGCGGCTCGTCTATCTCGAGCTGGTAATCGTAAAAAATTTCCTCGCCTGTCCTGATATCGCGCAGCGCATAAATAAAGATGCGCCCATCCTCCTCTTCGATCGCTTCGCAATTCGGCTCGCACGAATGATTGATCCAGCGCGCTTCATTGCCGCCGCGCGCGGGATTGATCACGATGCTGCCGTCCTTGATCCCGAAAAAATACGTGCGCGGATCGTCCACTTCATCGGCCACGCTCGCCCAGGGGACGTGTTCGCCGGTGTATTCAATAATGCAATCGCCGTTGCGGATGTTCTGACGAGTGAAAACGCCGCGGCCGTCCACGGACGAAGATCGCACATCGAGCAGGTCGGGGCGGGATCGTGGACAGTCGAGGTCTAATGACGCGGGGAGCTCAGCGGATTGCATCACGTCCAATTCGTAACTCGGCCTCAATTTGGCGGTAGGCCGGACGTAAAAAGTATGTCCGGCAGGCGATTGTCGATCTTACGGCGATGCGGATGGGCGCGCTGAAGCCGTCGGCGAAGGCGTCGGAGATGGTTTCTCGGCCGGGCTTGCCTTCGGGGCCGGGGAATTTTTGCTCTCCGTTACCGCTTTCTTAAACCGCGAAAGATCGCCCTCTTCCTCCAACATGCTTCCCTTAAACCTTCCGCCTTCTTCCGTCTGGTCGCTGCCGTACTTCAATTTTTTCACCTGCACCGGCTTGTCCGGTTCCTTGACCACGCGTTCGCGATTGTCGTGGGATCGGAATATGGATTTCTTCTCATCCGGCGTGCCCGATTCGTTCGGCGAAGGAGCTTTGCGCGCCACATCTGAATGATAGATCTCTCCGGCGGAAGCCTGCGCGAAAACGACCGTCGGCCCGCCCGCAAGTACGCACAAAAAAATTACGATCTTCGCTTTCATTCCGCGGCGGGAATGAACTGCATCTGGGCGCGCGTTGCAAATCGTCACGCGACGGACCTGACCTCACGCGCGTTTTTATCTTCCCGTAATCCGAGAAACACCGGCTGGCGCAATTTTTTGTCGCGCGTCCATTCCGCGAACTTGATTTGCGCGACGAAAACCGGATTCACCCAATGCATTTTCCGCATCATCGACGGCGTAATTCCCTGCACCCATTTGCCGCCTTGTTTCGATGGAAGATCGACAAATGGACAATCGTCCCGCTCCTGCTCGCGAAATTTCTTATGCAAGATCGACAACGACTTCGCCGTGAAACCGGTGCCGACTTTCCCGGCGAAACGCAATTGCCCTTTCTCGTAATAGCCGACGAGGACGGCGCCGAAATATTTCCGCGAGCCGCCCGGCGGCGTGTAACCGCCGATGACGAACTCCTGCTCGTTGAGCGATTTTAATTTGATCCACGTGCCGCTGCGTCGCCCCGGTTCGTAAATTGAATCGCGCACTTTGCCGATGAGTCCTTCGAGCCCGCGCTTTTTCACTTCGACAAGAAGTGGCTTCGCGTCGCGACCGATCTCGTCCGAGTAACGAATGGCGTCGTGCGCGCGGTCGCAAACTTTCGCGAGCAATTCCTTCCGCGCGGTCAGCGGAAGCTTGAGCAAACTTTTGCCGTTGAGCTGGAGCAAATCGAAAACGTAAAAGCGCAAGGGCGCTTCCCGGCCTTCGAGCTCGATCGCCTGCAGCAATTGAAATGAGGAGCGGCCTTGCTCGTCGAGCGCAACGATCTCCCCGTCGATCACGCATTCGTCGATCGACAATTGTTTCATCGCCTCGACGATTTCGGGAAAGCGCGTGCGCAATTCGTTGCCGTTGCGCGAAACCAAATTCACTTTGCTCGTATCTTTCACCGCGCACGCGCGGAAGCCGTCGAACTTCAATTCGTAACTCCAATCGCCCGCGGTCGGCGGTTCCTCGACCAGCCGCGCCTTCATCGGCTCGATGAAACGCGGCTTGGCTGATGGAAGATCGACAATTGCAAGATCGACATCTTGCGGTAGCGACATCGCGCTGCGATGTCCTGGACGCCGCAGCGCGGCGTCCCTACCTATTTCGCGCGAGTCTTTTTTTTTAAGCGCGGATTGAATGCGACGCTTCAACGTCGCTTTCACGCTCGTGTCTTCTTCCGCGCGGTTCGATTGCCACTGCTTGTCGCGCGCGCCGGCGATCTCCGCCATGCTTCGTCCGCTCTTGACCGATTCGTCGTCGCGCTTCTTCGAAAGCGGCTTCATGCTCGCGCCCGTTTTCATGAGCAACCACTGCGGTTTGTCCTCGCTGCCGCGCAACCGAACCAGCGTCCATTCCCCTTTCGCCTTCTCGCCCTCGAGCACGAGATGCATTTTGCCTTCGCGCACCGCCTTCACCGGGTTCTCGCCGTAAACGTAATATTTTCCGCGGTCCCACACCATCACCGTGCCGCCGCCGTATTGTCCCGCGGGAATGATTCCCTCAAACGTCGCGTACTCGACCGGATGATCCTCCACTTCGACCGCGAGATGTTTCTCGCCTTGTTGCCATGGCAATCCTTTCGGCACCGCCCAAGACTTGAGCACGCCGTCCATTTCCAAACGAAAATCGTAATGCAACCGGCTGGCGTCGTGTTTTTGAATCACGAAACGCGATGCGCCTTTCACCGCTTTCGGCAACGGCTTGCCGCCTTTTGGCTCACGCGTTTTGCCGAAATCGCGTTTGCGTTTGTACTCCGTCAATCCCATCGCCAATTCAATCTAGCGCATAAAACAAAAACGCCACCGCGCGCAGCGAAGCGGCGATGGCGTTCGAGTGATTGTCGATCTTAGCGACGACGCGAGCCGCTCGTTTCCAATTCTTCCGCGGTCGATTCGGAAAGCGCTTCCGGGTTAACGATCTCGTCCGCGAGCTCGTTCAATCGCTTATCGGCATCGCCTTCTTCATCGAGCGTCTGCTGCAAAAGCTCGGCCGCTTCATCTTCGCCGAGCAAACCCGCCCACGTGCGCAGCGTTCCGTAAGTCGCGATCTCGTAATGCTCGACCTTTTGCGCGGCGGCAATAATGCCGGCATCGAGCACCGATTCCTCGCCTTCTTCCTTCAGAATCTCGGAGCCTTCTTCGATGAGGCCCTTCATCGCTTTGCAGGTCTTGCCCGTAGCTTTTTCATCGAGCGCCTTGAAGATTTCATCGAGCCGTTCGACGTGCTCTTTCGTTTCTTCGAGATGGTCCTCGAACGCCTGCCGCAATTCTTCCGACGAAGCGCTCTTCGCCATCTTCGGTAACGCCTTGAGCAACTGGTTCTCGGCGTTGTAAACGTCGCGCAGTTCCTCAATGTAAAGTTTTTGTAGTGTGTCCAACTTCATTATTTCCTCCCTAGGTTTTCGTTTTCTTGTTCAATCGCGGACCGATTTTCCCTGCCCGCATGACGGCACGACGCCGTATACGTCGCACCTAAAAAGGAAACGAATGTGCGCGCGATTTTGCGCGTGCTCGCTTTTGAAAAAAATTTCGGCGCATTGCAAGATCGACAATTGCACCAAAAACAAACGCGGCCGCCGTGGCGACCGCGTCGAATTGATTTCTGAGTCCTAAGCGCTGATTACGCGCAAAAAATCAGGTCTGCGTCTTATCGTGCTTATGCTGCTTGCACTCGGCTTCGAACTTCGCGAACTGGTCCTTGTTCAGGATCGACTTGGCCTCTTGCTCGTACTTGGCCTCGCTTGCTTCGTTGCAACCGGCCTTCTCATGATCTTTCATGGCCGTTTCCATCTTCGACTTCTGCTCCGAGGTCAGATTCAGGCTGGCCAGGTTCACCTGACACGCCACTTTCTCTTTGTTCCCGACGTGCTTTGCACAATCGCCGTGTCCACCCGCGAACACCAT
This sequence comes from Verrucomicrobiota bacterium, assembly GCA_041167105.1. Lineage (GTDB taxonomy): Bacteria > Verrucomicrobiota > Verrucomicrobiia > Chthoniobacterales > UBA10450 > JAJPGZ01. Next base: position 1,590 of record JBEEGX010000021.1, on the reverse strand, counting down.
CCCCGTTGCTAACATTCCTGCCGCTACTAACGCGATGAATTTTGTCATAGTGACAATGCTAGACGCCGCCCGACGCATCGGCGTTCAAAATCCGACAACGAGCCGGTGGCAGTGCTTTCGCTCCTTATTCAACAAACACTCGGCCTGCGCGGCGACCGAGGGCGGCACGATTTACGAATGAAAGGTCGACATGCGACGATATTTCACCGCGAGTGCGTTGTGCTGCGCCGCCGTTTGCCTCGCCGGTTTCGGCTTTGCCGCAAGATCGACATCGTCATCTGCGGCCGGCGCGTGGTCGATGGTCGATTCGGCTAACGGCGATCCGATCAGCGACATCGTCGGGGTCGTCTGCACATCGTCGAACAATTGCTGGGGCGTGGGCCGCACGCGCTCGGGCAGCATCTGGCACACGCTCATCGTGCATTGGGACGGCAGCGCCTGGGCGCTCGTGACTTCGCCGGTCACAAGCGGGTCGGACACGAACGTTCTCAACGGCGTCGCGTGCAGCGCGCCTAACGATTGCTGGGCCGTCGGCGATCACGCGCTCGCGAACAACCTTGGCTTCGCGCAACCCGTCATCGAACACTGGAACGGCGCGTCGTGGACGCTCGACAATTCCCTTCTGACCGCACCGAACCAACAGGACGCGGTGCTCAACGCCGTCACCTGCGTTGGGCCTAACAACTGTTGGGCGGTCGGCTTCGGCGTGGTCGGCAATTGGACACAAACACTTGTCGAACATTACGACGGCACATCGTGGATCGTGGTCACGTCGGCGAACACGAGCGCGCGCGAGAGTAACACGCTCAACGCCATCACGTGCACAGCGGCGAACGATTGCTGGGCCGTCGGCAATCACGACGATGGCACGCCAGTGGGCGGTGCCGCGCCGCAACAATCGCTCACGCTGCATTGGGATGGAACCGCCTGGAATGTTGTCGCATCGCCGAACGCCACCACACAAGGCAACGTGCTCACCGGCGTCTCCTGTACATCGACATCGGATTGCAAAGCCGTCGGCTATTACACCATTGGCCTTATTTGGCAGACGTTCGTTCTGCATTGGAACGGCAGCGGCTGGACGCAGATCACTTCGCCGAATCCTAATGACGACCAGGACAACAGGCTGTTCGGCGTCAGTTGCAATTCGCCTAACGATTGCTGGGCCGTCGGCTACTTCAATGCCGGCGAAAATCCATTCAACGTGCTCGCGCACACGCTGGCGCTGCATTGGGACGGAAGCGCATGGACGACCGTGCCGTCGCCGAACCGCGAGAATTTCCAAATCAATTTCCTCAACGCGATCACGTGCCTGTCGTCGTCCGAATGTTGGGCAATGGGCGTGTCCGATACGCCGAACGCGATCACGCTCGCTGAGCACTACCTCGTTCTGCCGCGGCAGTTGACTTCGTTAGGCCGCGACGGCGACGGCGTGGTCACACTCGTGGGTGCCGCTGCGCCCGGCGCGTCGATTCAAATCGAAGCCACGGCCGATCTCTCAACCGCGTTCGCCCCGCTCACGACCGTCATCACCAACGCGAGCGGCCTCTTCACTTTGATCGACAACGACTCCGCCGCGATGCCAAAGCG
>JBEEGX010000020.1:0-19177 GCA_041167105.1 Verrucomicrobiota bacterium | reverse complement strand
CATAACGACTTAGGCTCGCCACTGATAATAACTCGCAGACTCATTAAGCAAAAGGCACGCGGTCACCGGACAAGCCGGCTTCCACACCTTGTAAGCACATCATTTCAGGTACTATTTCACTCCGCTCGCAGCGGTTCTTTTCACCTTTCCCTCGCGGTACTGGTTCACTATCGGTCGCCAATTAGTATTTAGGCTTACGCCGTGGTCGGCGTGGATTCATACGAAGTTTCACGTGCATCGTATTACTCAGGAAATCCCTAGGCGTGCTCGGATTTTCGATTACGGGCCTGTCACCCTCTCTGGAGCGATTTTCCATTCGCTTCATCTAATCGTTGCACTACCACATCGGGCTCCTACAACCCCGATCGATAAATCGACCGGTTTAGCCTGTTCCGCTTTCGCTCGCCACTACTGACGGAATCTCTTTCGATTTCTATTCCTCCGGTTACTGAGATGTTTCACTTCACCGGGTGTCGCGATGCTCCTGCTATGTATTCACAGGAGCTCGAGCAAGTGTTAACTCGCTCAGGTTATCCCATTCGGAAATCTCCGGGTCAAAGCGTGTTTGCCGCTCTCCGAAGCTTATCGCAGCTTACCACGTCCTTCATCGCCTATTGGCACCAAGGCATCCATGATGCGCTCTTTGTAGCTTGATCAATCTGTTCCGATCCCTTGCGGGATCAGAGATTCTTTTGATAACTGAAACTCTCTGGCTGGAGATCTTAACCTCCCGCCTCTTGATTTCAGACTCAGCTCTTAAAGTTGTACTTTCTTACTACCCTGTATGTAGATGTCAAAGAACCAGCTTCCGTACATTTTGGGCGAAAAAAAACTCAACCTCGCCTCCGGCTAATTATCGTTTCCGTTAATCACCGGGACAAAATTGAGCTCAATTTGCAGTCCCAAAATGTACAAGAACAAACTCCTTTGGTTAAAGGAATCCCGCGCTCGGCGGGTCAGCAAAATATCGAACCAAACCATTGCGTCAACCGCCAAAATTAACTTTTCCGTAAAATTTTTCGCAACGACTGAACGCGGCCTGAAAATCGAATGATTTTCGCCATGCCGAAAGAGAAAAAGACCCTCCCGCCGCAAACGCAAGATCGACAACCCGGCCGCGAGCACAAAATGAAGCCGCGGCCGAAAGCGCAGGACGAGAAGCACCGCGGCAGTGGGAAATTGCAGGACAAAGTCGCGATCATTACCGGCGGCGACAGCGGAATTGGCCGCGCGGTCGCAATCGCGTTTGCCAAGGAAGGCGCGGATATCGCGGTCGTTTATTTAAACGAGCACAAAGATGCGCGCGAGACCGAACAGATGGTGGAGCAGCACGGCCGTAAATGTCTGCTCATCGATGGCGATGTCGGCGACGAAAAATTCTGCCGCGAAGTTGTCGATCAAACGGTCGGCGAATTCGGCAAGATCGACATCTTGGTCAACAACGCATCCGAACAGCATCCGCAAGATTCGATCGAGAAGATTACCGCGAAACAACTGGAGCGAACATTTCGCACCAACGTGTTCGCTTATTTCTTCATGGTGAAAGCCGTGATGAAGTATCTGAAGAAAGGAAGCGCGATTATCAACACCTGCTCGGTCACGGCATACAAAGGAAATCCCGATCTGCTCGATTATTCTTCAACTAAAGGCGCCGAAGTCGCTTTCACGCGCTCGCTCGCATTGTCGCTCGCAAAAAAACAAATTCGCGTCAATGGCGTGGCGCCCGGTCCGATCTGGACGCCGCTTATTCCATCGACATTTCCGAAGAAAGACGTCGAGACCTTTGGCGCCGATACGCCGTTAGGCCGGCCGGGCCAACCAAAAGAAGTCGCACCGAGTTATGTTTTTCTCGCTTCGGATGACGCTTCGTACATGACGGGCCAAATGTTGCATCCAAACGGCGGCTCCGTCATCAACGGCTAAGATCGACAATCGCTCATCGCGAATTTAGCGTGGCCGCATGCAACGCAGCGACGGCCGCGCGCCCGATCAAATCCGTCCCCTTCACTTTGAATTGAACATAGCGCCGCACGCCAGCGGTTCCGTGCTCGTTGCGATGGGAAACACGAGCGTCATCTGCGGCGTCATGATCGAAGAGTCAGTGCCGCGTTGGATGAAAGAACAAAACGTCACCGGCGGCTGGCTCACGGCGGAGTATTCAATGTTGCCTTACTCAACGAATACACGAAAACCGCGCGACATTTCGAAAGGCCGGCTCGACGGACGTAGCACCGAAATTCAGCGGCTCATCGGACGTTCGCTGCGTGCAGTTGTCGATCTTGAAAAACTCGGGCCGCGCACGATGTGGATCGATTGCGATGTGCTGCAAGCCGACGGCGGCACGCGTACGGCCGCAATCACCGGCGCGAGTCTCGCCGTCGCCATCGCGTGTCGAAAAATGGTGGAGGATAAAAAACTTCCGGCGCCACCGATCCGAAAACTCGTTGCCGCCGTCAGCGCCGGCATTCTCGATGGAAATGCGATTGTCGATCTTAACTACGACGAGGACAAAGCGGTGACGGTCGATTTCAATCTCGTCGCGACCGAAGACGGCGAGTTTGTCGAAGTGCAAGGCTCGGGCGAAGAAGCGACGTTCTCGCAAGCCGAGCTCGACCACATGCTCACGCTCGGTCGCAAAGCCATCGGCGATTTGATCGCTGCGCAACGCGCCATCCTCGCGCGTCTCATGGTCGCGCCGGCGGCCTAACGAATCACGCCGAGAGCGTGGTTCGTCTCGGCCATTCGGCTTGCGGAATTCAATTCCGGAACCACCGCAGCCAATGGAAGATCGACAATTGTCACCTGCGCGCCGTGACCGACGAGCGCGTAAAGATTAATGATATCGTTCGAGCGCATGCGAATGCAGCCGTAACTCGCCCGCCGCCCGATGTTTCGCTCTTCCGGCGTGCCGTGAATGTAAATGTCGCGCTGATATGCGTTTGCATTTCGCGCTTCGCGTCCACGCAACCAGAGAATGCGCGTGACAATCGGATCGCGTCCCGGCGCGTTCACGCCGACGATCTCTCCCGTGCGCCTGCGATCTTTGAACACCGTTCCGGCCGGCGCGCCGTCGCCGATCTTATCCGCAATCTCCAATTCGCCTAACGGCGTCCCGTAACTTCCCGGCCGATCGCTCAGCGAAAACTTCGAAGTGGAGATGGGATAGAGCGCGACCAATTTTCCTTTGTCGAGCAGCGCGAGCTTCTGGTCGCGCGCGCTGACGACGATGTGATGCTGCGTGTCCGGCGTCGTGCACGATGCGATGAAGATTGCGACGGCAACGAGAACACTGCCGCGAATGAACATGTCGATCTTTGCCATCATTCGCGATTGAACCGGAAGAATCTTTCCGCAGTTGCGGTGGTCGCGCTAGCAATTTCTTCGAGCGTAAGATTTCTCGCCTTCGCAATCTCGTCGGCAACTAGTCGCGTGTGCGCCGGCTCGGCGCGTTTTCCGCGAAACGGCACCGGCGCCAGATAAGGGCAATCGGTTTCGACCATAAACTTGTCGATCGGAACCTTGCTCGCGACGTCGCGCACGTCGCGGCCGTTCTTGAAAGTCACGATGCCGGTGAAGGAAACGAGATGACCAAGATCGACAACTTCCTCCGCCTGGCCTAACGAACCGCCGAAGCAATGAAAAACGCCGCGCACCTTCCCGGTGTAATTTTGCAAGATCGACAAGGTGTCATCCCAGGCATCGCGTTGGTGGATTACGACATTGAGTCCGAGCTCGACTGCGAGATCGAGCTGATCCTGGAACAGTTCGGCCTGTTTCGATTTGTAAGCGCCGTCCTGAATTGTCGCCTCAAGTTGCGCTTCGGTTTGAGTGCCGAGCGCGTTGACGACTTGCGCATATTTATCCTTGCCCGCTTCGACGCTCGGCAAATAATGATAATCGATTCCCGTCTCACCGATCGCGACCACGCGCGGACTTTTCGCGAGTTCGCGCAATGGCGTGATCACGTCGTCATTCGTTTGATCGACATGCGTCGGATGAACGCCGATGACCGCGAAGACGTTTGGATATTTTTCGGCAAGATCGACAGCGCGCCGGCTGCTCTCGATTGACGTGCCGATGGTGATGATGCGGGTGACGCCGGCTTCGTTCGCCCGCCGCAGCACATCATCAAAGTCGCCCGCGAAATTCGGATAATCGAGATGCGCGTGAGTTTCGATCAGCATTGCCGTTAAAGAGTTGTCTCTTCTTTTATCCGGTCAGTTCAATTATTTTTTGAAAGCGCGGATGTTTACGGAGCGGATCCAAATCCGGATCATGTTCAACCCATTTTCGCCATCCAGCCTTTCGAGTCGGCAGGGCGCGTTCGAGTAACTCGATTGCAATCTCTGTTTCACCCAGTCGCGCGTAGCTGGTCGCGACATTGTACTGAGTGAGGATGTCGTTAGGGGCAATCGCTAACGCCCTGGCCATCCAGTCTCTGGCCCGCTCGGACTCGCCGAGCGCGATGAGTGCCTGAGCCCCGAGATAAGCCGGCCTGGGATCCTCGGGGTGAAGAACAAGTTCACGCTCGGCTCGATCGACGCCTCTCTGTGCAGCACTCGTTAGGTCTTGCGTGCGATCAAGCGCCCGATAGACCTGAATCAGCACGCACAAGGACTGATAGTCATCCTGGCTAATTTCAGACGCGCGCTCAAAAAGAGCGGCGGCGTGCTCGAAGTCGCCCTGCTCGAAACAGCTTCGACCGTAAAAGTAATGCGCTTCGAAGGAATTCGGATCGAGCGCAATCGCCTTTTCGTATTCGACTGTGGCTTCGTCAGATCGTCCACTTAATTGAAGCGCGAATCCTTGCGACGCGTGTGCTTCGGCCAGCGTGTTATCCAATGCGAGCGCCTTCGCACTTGTCGCGAGGATGCCTTCGATGGTGATGTCGGCGATGGTTTGCTGGAACAAAAAGGAATCGCAATCGGCGATGCCGGCATAGGCTCGCGCGTAGAGCGGATCCAATTCCGCCGCTTTGGAGAACATCTGCCGCGCTAATTGATAATACGCTTTCGAACCGCGCCGAAGGAACTGCCGGCCTCTTAAATAATAAGTGTAGGCTTCCACGTTATCGGTCGGCGCTTGTTCGATGGATTGTTTTTCCTGGGGCAGCAGCTTGATCTTCAACTGCTCGACAATCGCGTGAGTGATTTCGTCCTGGATCGCGAAAATGTCGGTCAGGTCGCGATCGAATCGCTCCGCCCACACATGACTGCCGTCGTTGCAGCGAACCAGCTGACCGGTGACGCGCACGCGTGCGCCCACTTTGCGTACGCTGCCTTCGACCACGAAAGCGACGCCGAGCTCGCGCCCGACTTGTTGCACCTTTAACGGTTTACCTTTGTAACTGAACGCGCTGTGCCGAGCGATCACGCTTAAGCCGGAGACCTTCGATAAATCAGTGATGATGTCCTCGGTGATACCGTCGCTGAAATATTCTTGTTCAGGATCACCGCTCATGTTCGTGAATGGCAAGACGGCAATCGATGGCCGCTTCGCTTCAGTCGCGCTCGCGCTCCTAGTCTGCGCTTTGTCGATCAAGACGTTGTAGACACGAGTCGGCTTGTCGATGTTCTTGAGTTGCTGCTCGCCGCGATCTTCGAATTGAACATCCAATCGATTGCCGACGTGATCGCGCACCGAGCCAGACACGGCGATGCCGCCTGACTCAGCGATACTTTCGATCCTCACCGCGACGTTCACGCCGTCGCCATAGATGTCCTCGCCATCGACAATCACGTCGCCAAGGTTAATGCCGATGCGGAACTCGATGCAGCTGTCCGCGGATTTGCCGGAATTACGTTCGTGAATCGCGCGCTGAATTTCGACAGCGCAGGCAACGGCGTTCACCACACTCGAAAATTCTACCAAAACTCCGTCGCCGGTTGCTTTCACAATCCGGCCGTCATTGTCCGCAATCTTCTTGTCGATCAAATCAGTGCGTAATTTTTTTAGCGCGGCGAGTGTGCCCGCTTCATCTACACCCATGTGCTTGCTGTAGCCGACCATGTCGGCCGCGAGAATCGCGGTGAGACGACGTTGACTCACCATTCGATGATCGTGCTCGCCCAAGTCAGTCCGCCGCCGAACACGACCATCAAAACGTAGTCGCCATGTTTGATGCGGCCGGTGCGGTTCGCTTCGTCGAGCGCCATCGCGACGGCCGCGGCTGAGGTATTGCCGTACTTGTCGAGATTCACGAAGAAGCGATCGAGCGGAATTTTCAATCGATCGGCAATGGCTTCGATGATGCGCAAGTTGGCCTGATGTGGAATGACGCACGCGATGTCGTCGGTCGTTAGGCCCGCTTGTTCGAGCGCTTTGTTCGACGCGCTCAACATCGAGATTACGGCCTGCTTGTAAACATCTTTACCGATCATGTGAATGGTCGCGAGATTCATGTGCGCGTTGTCGCGCGTGATCGGACAACGCGAACCGCCGCCGGGCATAAACAAAATGTCGCTGAACGTGCCGTCGCTTCCGATGTGCGTGCTGATAACCCCGTGTGCGCGTCCGCGATGTTGCAAGACAGCCGCGCCCGCGCCGTCGCCGAAAAGCACGCAGGTGTTTCTATCGGTCCAATTGGTGATAGACGTTAATTTCTCGGCGCCGATCACAAGCACTGTGTCGTACGTATGCGAGGTGATGAATTGCTGCGCGATCTCGATCCCAAATAAAAATCCGGCGCACGCGGCCGAGATATCGAGACACGCCGCCTTCTTCGCGCCGATTTTTTGCTGCACGAAACAAGCGGTTGCCGGAAACAACATGTCGGGCGTCGCGGTGGCGACGAGGATAAGATCGACATCTTCCGGTTTCACTTTCGCCTGCTCAAGCGCGTTGAGGGCGGCTTTCGACGCCATGTCGCTGGTCTGTTCGTCTTTCGCGGCCATGCGCCGTTCTTTGATGCCGGTGCGCGTCGTGATCCATTCGTCCGACGTATCGACCATCTTCGACAGCTCTGCGTTCGTTAGGCGTTTCTCCGGCGCGTAACTGCCGGTGCCGACGATCGAGACGGTGCGTTGCGTTCTAGCGGAGCGCGGGCTCGAGCGGGGCTGTCGTTTCATGATAACGGCGAATCTCCTCGACGATATGCGGGTTCACCTGTTGTTCAATCGACTCGGCCGCCACGCGCAACGCATTTTTCACCGCCAGCGGTGTGCTTGCGCCGTGCGCGATGATGCAAATCCCATTTACGCCTAACAACGGACTGCCGCCGTACTCCTCGTAATTGGTTTTGTCTTTGATTTCGAGAAACGCGTTCTTCGCCAGATACGCGCCGATCTTTCGTTTGGTCGTGCGCATGAGCTCATGCTTGAGCCATTTGAAAATCGCGACCGCAATCGACTCGCACGTTTTCAAAATCACGTTGCCGACGAATCCATCACACACCACCACTTCGACCGGGTCCTCGAACAAATGCCGGCCTTCGATGTTGCCGACGAAGTTGAGCGACGTGCGCTTGATCATTTTGAAAACTTCGCGCGTCGTTTCCGTCCCCTTCACGTCTTCTTCGCCTAACGAAACCAAGCCCACGGTCGGCTTTTCATAATGCAAGACGTGGCGCGAGTAGACCGAGCCCATGATGGCATACTGCAACATGTGCTCCGGTCGCGCGTCGATGTTGGCGCCGGCGTCGATCAAGACGAAAACATTTGTTTCCGTTGGCAGCACCGCCGCGATCCCCGGCCGATCGATTCCTTCAAGCGTGCGTAACTTGATCATGGCGGCTGCCACCGCCGCGCCGGTGTGACCAGCGCTTACGATCGCATCCGCGTCTCCCTTTTTCACAAGATCGACCGCGCGACTCACTGAGGAATCTTTTTTTCGCCTAACGGCTGACCACGCTTTGTCGCTCATGTCGACGACCTGCGTCGAATGGACGATGTCGATCTTGCCGTCGTTGCAATCGTGTTTTTTCAGCTCCGCCTCAATCTGCGGCGTGTCTCCAACGAGAAAGAGCTTGGTGATGTGCGGATATTCGCGCAGCGCCATGATGGCGCCGGGCACCAGGTGGGACGGACCGAAATCGCCGCCCATCGCATCCAAGGCGATCTTCACGGCGGAAATGTTGCGGGCATTAGCCCCTCAATGCAAAACGAAAGTTGCGGTCCGCTGTAGCGGCGGTCTATGACCGTCGCAAACTTCAGCTCGAAAAACGGCGACAGAAGAAACGGATTACGCGCCGCTGATGGTGAGCACCTGCCGCCCGCGATAATAACCGCAAGATCGACATGCCGTGTGCGAGCGCGTCGTGCTGCCGCATTGCGGACATTTGTTCAGCGCCGGCGCGCGCCAGGCGTGGGACGCTTTGCGCGTGCGCAATCGCATCTTCGAAGTTTTGCGTTTTGGGACTCCCATATCGAGCGCACCACCAAAGCAGGAAATTCTATTTCCGCAACTTCAGCTGGTCGAGCGCTTCCCAATCATGCTCGCGTTTTGCTTCTCGATCCTCCGTTTCCGCGGCCGTCAGCTCGAGCATCGGATGCGCGCATTTTCGGCCGCCTTCGCGATCGCAATGCGGATAGGCTGGTAGGTTCAATAAAATATCTTCGCGAATGAACGGCGCGAGATCGATCGTCTCCGGCCCCTTTAATTCGGTGTGCACCGCGAATGCCGGCACGGTGATTTCGTGCGCAAATTTTTCCAGACACGAAACGCATTGCAGTTCGGCCGGCAGAGCGAGCGAGCCGTTCGCCCAAAGCGAATGTCCGGAGACGCCGATGTCGATCTTGTACCGCAACGGCCCGAGGCAGCGAATTCGATCCGCTTCCAATTCCGCAATCGGAAACACTTCCTCGCCTTCGAGGTGCAAACCCTCGGCCGGAATTTGTCGCAAATGAATTTTCACTTCTTCAATTTCGCGGCCAGCGCTTTCGCCACCGGCGCGGGCACGAAGGCGGAGACATCGCCACCGAGCCGCGCGATCTCTTTCACAATGCGTGAGCTCAAATACGTGTACTCCTCCTTCGGCATTAAGAAGATCGTTTCAACCCGCGCTTCCAGTTTGCGATTCATCAGCGCCATCTGGAATTCGAATTCGAAATCCGAAATCGCGCGCAGTCCACGAATGACCGCGCAGGCCTCATGTTTCATCGCGAATTCCACCAGCAGACCGTCGAAGTGATCGACGCGTACGTTGTCGATCTTGCCCAATGTCGATCTTAGCAACTCGAGTCGTTCGTCGAGTGAGAAGAGCGGTTGCTTGGAATCGTTGTGCGCGACCGAGACGATGACTTCATCGAAAAGCGTTCGCGCCCGCTCTATCACATCGACATGACCGTTCGTGACTGGATCGAAGCTGCCAGGATAAATCGCGCGTCGCATACGCGCCGAACTTCAAACATCAAAGTGCAAACATCAAACTTGCGCGACCGATTTGCCCACCGTGCGCGATTCGCGAAGATATCCGCCGCCATGTCGGAGCCGAAACCATATCGCACCGTCGCCGTCGCGAGCACGTTCTCGCCGCGCTTCGTGCAGGTCCTCTCCGAGGCGAAACGCGTGCGCGACCGCTTCGATTGCGCGCTCAATCTGATTTACGTCGGCGAAAAGACAGACGAGACCACCGCGAAATTCCGCGATGTGCTCGGGCAATTAGCGCTGCCGCTGGACTCGACCATTCATTACGAACAGGGCGATCCGGCGGAATGCATTTTGCGCGCGCTGAACCAGCACAAGATCGACATCATCGTTGCCGGTGCGCTCGAGAAGGCGGTGGCGTTGCATCAATTTCTCGGAAACGTCGCGGGACGTTTGGTGCGTGAAGCGCCGTGCTCGGTCATTTTGTTCACGCATCCGGAAACGGAACCGAAACAATTCCGTAAAATCGTTTTCGTCGCTCACGATTATTCCGATCACACAGCCGATGCGCTGAAACGGACGCTGCAACTCGCCGTCGCCGAAAAAACGGCGCGCGTCTACGCCATTCGGATCATCACCACGTTCGACGAAGCGCGCGCCAAAGCGGCAGACGTGCCCGACGCGGGCGATCCTGAGATTGAGCTGGAGAAATTTGTTTTGGCTGCCGGCCAAACGGACGTGCCGATCGAGGCGCGCTGCATTCGCGGCAATACCGGATTTGCCGCCGCCGATTTCGTGCAATCGGTCGGCGCCGATCTGTTAGTCGTGCCCGATCCGCCCGCGACCGGCCCCGAATTGCCGCCGAATCTCGGTTGGCTCACGGATGTGATTCCGTGCAATCTGTGGGTCGTTAGGTAGGGACGGCGCGCTGCGCCGTCCATGGACATCGCAGCGCGATGTCCCTACCATGTCGATCTTGCGATGGAAGAATCCACGTTTCACGCATTCGGCGCGTCGCACATCATCGTCATTCTGCTGACGATCGCGCTGCCGTTCTTTCTCGCCTTCGCCGTTCATCGCACGAAATCGCGCGTGCTTGAGCGCTCAATCTGTTTCGCGATCTCGTCGTTGCTCCTGATTAATTACGTGGCGTATCTCATCGTTGCGCGGCGCCTCGGCGTGACGGCCTGGCAGAAAGCGTTGCCGATGCAGCTGTGCGATTGGGCCATGTTCGTCATCGTCGTCGCGCTCTGGACCGGAAATCGTCGCTGGCTCGAGATCGCCTACTTCTGGGGAATCGGCGGAACGTTGCAGGCGCTGCTCACGCCGAATCTGCGCTACGGTTTTCCGGACATTCGCTTCATCAGTTTCTTCGTCGCGCATTCCGGCATCATCATCGGCATCGTTTTTCTCATGTTGATCTACGGCTTCCGGCCGAGGCCGCGCGCAATCCTGCGCACGTTCGCGTGGACGGAAGTTTATTTCGTGGTCGCGTTCTCGATCGATCTCCTCACCGGCGAAAATTACGGATTCCTTCTGCACAAACCCGAAGCGGCGTCGCTGCTGAACGTTCTTTCCGACGCGCGCCTGCCTTACCTCATCGAATTTCACGCGCTCGCTTGGGTTTTCTTCTGTGTGCTCTATGCCCCGTTTGCGATTGTCGATCTTGCGCGCAAAGGCCACATTGCTCGCGCGTGAAACCTTTGCGCGTCGGAAAAGTCATCATCGGCGGAAAACGTCCCGTGTTCATCCTCGGGCCGTGCGTGATTGAATCGGAAGCATTCGTTCGCCGCATGGCGAAGAAGATCGCGCAGATCGCGCGGTATGAAGATGTCGATCTTATCTTCAAGGCGTCCTACAACAAAGCGAACCGCACATCGGTGCGCTCGTTTCGCGGGATTGGGGTGGAAGAAGGCGTGGAGATTCTCGCGGAGATCGGCCGCGAGTTGAAAATCCCGGTGACGACAGATGTCCATTCGCCTAACGAAGCCGCAACTGCCGGCCGCAAGATCGACATGTTGCAAATTCCGGCGTTTCTCTGTCGGCAGACGGATCTGCTGCGCGCAGCGGCCGAGACGGGCCGCGTGATCAATGTGAAGAAGGGACAATTCCTCGCGCCATGGGACGTGAAGAACATCGCCGGGAAGTTAGCGAAGTTCGGCAACGAAAATTTCTGTTTCACCGAACGCGGCACTACTTTCGGCTACAACAATCTCGTCGCGGACATGCGTTCGCTCTTCTGGATTCGCGAACAAGGTTACCGCGTCATCTTCGACGCGACGCACTCTGTGCAGAAGCCTGGCGGCGGCGGAAATGTCACGAGTGGAGATGTCGATCTTGCGCCGGTCCTCGCTCGCGCGGCCATGGCCGCCGGTTGCGACGGCATCTTTATGGAAGTGCACGAAACTCCGGCGCGCGCCTTGTCGGACGCCGCCGTGCAGATTCCGCTAAAGAATTTGCCGAAGATTTTGCGCATGTTAAAAGCTGTTCATGCTGCGGTCTCGTAGCGGACGCGGTTCGTTCGCTTGGCAATTGTCGATCTTGTTGTTGTCGATTTTCGTGTCGGCGGCCGTGGCTTTGGCCGCGAGCGACAAACCGAAAGGCGCGGGCAAGAAAAAGAAAAAAGGCACGCGCGCGGCCAAGAGCGGTTCGCCGGGCGACCAAAGCCTAACGAACATCCCATTGCCGATCGGTCATGAAGCGAAAGGTCTCGTCCTGCCCGATTTCAACGCCGATGGAAAACTCGTCGGCCGATTCGAAGCCGGCACGGCGAAGCGGCTCGATCAGGAGCGCGTCGAGTTCCGCGATTTGAAAATAGTCACCTTCACGCCGGAAAATCAGATCGATCTTCAAGTCGACATGCACACGTCGATCTTCAATTTAAACACGCGCGTGCTCAGCTCGGATGAGCGCTCGACCGTGCGCCGCGCCGATTTCAACATCGTGGGCGACTCAGCCAAGTTCGACACGCAGACGCGCACCGGAACGATGATTGGCAACGTCAAGATGGTGATCAACGGCCAATCGGATTTGATGAAGCGCGCAACTCCGCCGACGCCCAAGCCATGAAACGCGCGCTGTGGTTGGTCGTTAGTCTGGCGGTGATCGGCGCAAATTCATTCGCGCAGCAGAAATCGCCGACGCCGGCGAAGAAAGCGGAGAAGGCGAAACCGAGCGCGACCGCATCCGGTTCGCCTAACAAATCCGCGGCCAACGAGCTGACGAAGCCAACCGAGGCGGTGACGACGGAAATTTATTCCGATCAGGCGTTTTTCGATTCGAGCAAGAACATGGGAATCTTCACCGGGCACGTGAAGGTGACCGATCCGCGTTTCAATTTGCAGTCGGATAAATTGACGGTGTTTGTGACCAAGGGAGAAAATCAGGGACTCGAACGCGCAGTGGCGGAGGGCAACGTCGGCGTCGTGCGCGACCGGCCCGATCCAAATGGCGGACCCCCGACGCGCGCAGTCGGTCGATCGGAAAAGGCGAACTACCTCGCGTCGACCGGCGATGTGGAATTGACCGGAATGCCGCGGGTACAACAGGGTTTGAATACTCATATCGCGACGAGCCCGGAGACCGTGATGGTGATTAACCAAAACGGGCAGCTCACGACGCACGGTCCGAGCCGAACGGAAATTCGACAGGAGCCGAAGGACGAAAAGCAGGATGCGGAAGGCGGCGAGAAGAAGCAGAGTGACGGCGACAAGAAAGAGAAAGAGGCAAAACCGCTGACGCACCATGGCTAATCACACCGCGACCGCGCCGGCGACGAATGTTGCAAGATCGACATCTCCTAAGATCGACAACGTACTTTCGGCCGAGCAATTGGTAAAAATTTACGGCGGCCGCGCGGTGGTGAACGGCGTCGATCTCACGGTCAAGGCGGGCGAGATCGTGGGTTTGTTAGGCCCGAACGGCGCCGGCAAAACGACCAGCTTCTACATGATCGTCGGGCTCGTTAGGCCGAATGGCGGCCGCGTCATGTTCTCCGGCACGGACGTGACCGATTATCCGATGTATAAACGCGCACGCCTCGGCATGGGCTATCTGCCACAGGAGGAATCGATCTTTCGCAAGATGACGGTCGAGCAAAACATCATGGCAATCCTGGAAACACAATCGTTGAGCAAGGCCGAGCGAAAAAATCGCTGCGAACAATTGTTGCATCAGTTCGGCATCGAGCGCATCGCGAAAAACCAGGCGTTGACGTTGAGCGGCGGCGAAAAACGAAGACTCACGATCGCGCGCTCGCTCGTGACGCATCCGAAGTTGTTGATGCTCGACGAACCGTTCAGCGGCGTCGATCCGATCGCGGTTTACGACGTGCAACAGATCATCGTGAATCTGCGCAAGTCCGGTCTCGCCATCATGATTACCGACCACAACGTGCGCGAGACGTTGTCGATCGTCGACCGTGCGTATTTGATTTTCGAAGGCCGGGTCGAGAGCGAAGGGACGAAAGATTTCCTGATTAACGATCCGATCAGCCGGCAGCTTTATCTCGGCGAACGGTTCAAGATGTGAAGCTAATGACGAAGCCCGAATAGTTTTCGTCATTCGGCCTGGTCATGTGTTCATGTCGATCTTTCCGAACGCGGCAAACGATTTTGCGCGACATGACAAAAGGCGCAAACGCCGTTAACGATTAACCGTTCGATGAGCGAACAAGGAGCCACCTATACGATCACGCACGCGAGCGAAACGCGCAAAATGGTTCCGGTGGTGACGGTGGAAAGTTTCTACAATTCGCACGCGGACGCGTTGCAAATGAAACTGGAAGGGCCGCGCGTCGGGTTTCAGCGGAAAATTCGCGAGCCGACGATTAATCGCCCCGGCCTGGCACTTTCCGGGTTCTTTAAATATTTCGCCGAGAAACGTGTGCAGGTGATGGGCGCGGCTGAGAGCACGTACTTGAAACATCTGACCAAGCAGCTGCGCGTGAAACGATTTCGCGACATGTGCGCAAAAAAAATTCCGTGCCTCGTTTGTTCGCGCGGATTCCATCTCGATCCGGCGCTGCTCGAAGTGGCGACGCAGGAAAAGATCGCGGTCTTCCGCACGCCGTTGATCACGATGAAATTTATCAACGCGGCCACGATTGCGCTCGAACAGGATTTTGCGCCGACGGTGACCGAGTTCGGCAGCATGGTCGATATTCTCGGCATCGGCGTGCTCATTCGCGGCGCGAGCGGCATCGGCAAAAGCGAATGCGTCCTCGGATTAATCGAGCGGGGGCACAGTCTGGTCGCGGATGATGTGAGCCGAATCAAGTCGGTCGAAGGTCGCGAGTTGATGGCGACGGCGCCGGAGTTGACTCGCAATCACATGGAAGTGCGCGGTATCGGCATCATCAATATCACGAACATTTTTGGGATCGGCAGCATTCGCATCGAAAAGCGGCTCGATCTTGTCGTGACGCTCAAAGAATGGGAGGAGCTCGAAGAAGTCGACCGCATCGGGCTCGATCAGGAATTTTACGAAATCCTTAATCTGCAAGTGCCGCATGTGACCATTCCGGTGCGGCCAGGGCGCGATATTGCGCGGCTGATCGAAGTCGCGGCCATGGATCAAAAATTAAAAGGGCTCGGCCACAACAGCGCGGCCGCGTTCAACGCGCGCCTGATCAGCTCGATGGATAAAAGATCGACATAACGCAAGATCGACAAGATGGGTTTGCTCAATCGCAAAGGCAGTGCCGCGCGCGCCGAAAAGGCGGAGAAGGAGATCACGATCGTGAATCGATTAGGCCTGCACGCGCGACCGGCGGCGATGTTCGTGCGCATCGCATCGCGTCATCGTTGCGATGTTTGGGTGAGCAAAGAAGGCGAGGAAGTGAATGGGAAAAGCATCATGGGATTGATGATGCTGGCGGCCGGGCAGGGATCGAACCTGAAGATTCGCTGTGAAGGTGCGGAAGCGCGCGACGCCCTGCGCGAGCTGGAAGAGTTGATCAATTCGAAGTTTAACGAGGATTAGACGTTGGAGGGACGCGCTCTGTCGCGTCCCAAATATTTGGGACGACACGGAGGTCGTCCCTCCATTAAAGTCGCAGGCGGATGAGCGAATCCGTTAAACCACAGGAGCAACGTTTTCAGGGCGCGGGTGTGTCGCCCGGCGTCGCGCACGGCGTCGTGCATGTGGTGCGCGACGACATGGAAGATGTCGCGCATTATCGCATCAAGGCCGCGCAGGTGCAGAACGAGATCAGCCGCTTCGAAAACGCGCTCATTCAAACGCGCATGCAGATTCTGGAAATGCAGCAAAAGATCGCGGAATCGATCGGCGCCAAAGACGCCGCCATTTTCGATGCGCATCTGCTCGTGGTCGAAGATCGAACGTTGATCGACGAAGTGCTGCGCAAATTGCAAAGCGATTTGTGCAACGTCGAATGGGTGTTCAACGAAGTGGCGTCGAAATACGCGGAGACGTTGAGCAAGATCGACGATCCGTATTTGCGCGAACGCGCCGGCGACATTGAGGATGTGACGCGGCGTGTCATTCGCAATTTGCAGGGCAAAGCGCCGCGGCAAATCTTGAGCACGGCCGAGCCGCACATTCTCATTGCGCATAATCTCACGCCCTCCGACACCGCGACGATGGCGAAGCAACACGTGCTCGGGTTCGCGACCGATCTCGGCAGTCGCACTTCGCACACTGCGATCATGGCGCGCTCGATGGAAATTCCGGCAGTCGTCGGTTTGCACGACATCACGGAGAAAATCGAGAGCGGTAAACAAGTGTTGATCGATGGGACGAACGGCCTGGTGATTGTCGATCCAACACCGGAGACGCTGGCGAAATATGCGGAGATCGAAGCGTGGCGCGCAAAAGTCACGACGCAACTCAAAGAGCTGCGCGAAACAAAATCGACCACGCGCGACGGACATCACATTGTTCTCTCGGCCAACATAGAGCTGCCGGATGATGTCGACACCGTCGCGGCCAACGGCGCCGAAGGCATCGGACTTTATCGCACCGAGTTTCTGTACTTGAGCCGGAACACATTGCCGACCGAGGACGAGCAACTCGACGTTTATCTCAAGGTCGCGCAACGCGTCGCGCCCGATCCGCTCATCATTCGCACGTTCGATCTCGGCGGCGACAAAGTTGCGCCCGGCACAGTCGATGTCGTGGACGAGATGAATCCGTTTCTCGGTTGGCGCGCCATCCGGTTCGGCCTCGACAACATCGACATCTTCAAAACGCAATTGCGCGCCATTCTTCGCGCCAGCGTCGCCGGCAATGTGAAGATCATGTTCCCGATGATTTCCGGTTTGGAAGAACTGCGGCGGACGATGTCGATCTTGCAGGAATGCAAAGACGAGCTCGGCAAATCCGGAATCGAATTCAGCGAAGCGACCGAAGTCGGCGCCATGATCGAAATTCCGAGCGCGGCCATTTGCGCGGAACGTCTGGCCGAAGACGTCGACTTCTTCAGCATCGGGACTAACGACCTGATTCAATACGCCATCGCGGTCGATCGGGTGAACGAGAAGATCGCGCACTTGTACGAGCCGACGCATCCGGCCGTGTTACGCCTGCTCAAGATGGTCGCCGACGCCGCGCACAAAAATAACATCTGGGTCGGCGTCTGCGGCGAAATGGCAGGCGACATCGCGCTCATTCCGCTGCTCGTCGGGCTCGGCATGGATGAGCTGAGTGTCGGCGCGACGCGGGTGCCGCGAGTGAAACGGGCCGTGCAAACGCTCGACGTGCCGTCATGCCGGCAATTGATCGACGACGCGATGGAGTTGCATACGCCGAAAGAAATTTTGCAGCGGTGTTTGGAGCTCGCGAACGAACGTTACGGCGACTTGTTAGGCTGATGATTGGACCACGAGGTATCCAGAAGAGCGCCGTCTTTCTTGCGCATCTTCATGGTCAGTGGCTTTCCGTCGAGAAGGCAACGAACCACCCAAACGCCATTGCGGAGAGAAACATGAAAGGGACCTTTGGGAGCCTGCATTGTGTCACGTCTTCCAAGTTTGCCAGGGAATTCAGTGACATATTTGATGGCGGACTTCTCATCGGGGACACTGAGTAGCTCCCAGAATTCCTTTTCACATGTCGGGCAGTATTGCAGCGTCGTAGCCTCACGCAGAAGTCCGGCAGGACGAAGCGAGACGCTTTGCGGAATGTGATTAGGGCATTGCTCTTGAGCCCGCGAATAATACGGGTGATCCGCGTCGTGGACCAAGTAAATGCGATTGCTGTGAGTCGGAGCCCGATATGCCCGAATCGCGGCTAACGGAATGCGGTGCTTCGCACAAACGGGCTGACCGGCGGCTAACGAAATCGCCGCACCATTCAGCAATGTCGCGCGATAGCCGACTAACAGCAAAGCGAGTAAGATCGCGCGCATTCGTCTAACTATGATCAGGGCCGACTTGTTCGGCCTGTCCAATCAGCGTAGTTCACGGCGAGAAATTGATGTCGCTGACGGGATGAATTTCCCAGGCGGTTTGGGGATGGAATTCGGCGGCGCCGATCTCGCCGGCGGGATGATGCGTGTCGAAGAAGATGGAGCCGGTGATGGCGATTTTTTGATGCGACCGCGTCGCGGCCGCGGTGGAACGACTGCCCGCGAGCCAGTTTTCAAATTTTGTGCGGACGCGCGATAAGCGCGCGTGAGATGCGCCGTCGTCGGGCAAACGCGAGATTTCAACGTTCAGAAATTTCGTTGTCGATCTTGGCAGAGCCGAGCTGCCGAGAATGATGTGATAATCGTCGTCGTCCTGATGTTTGATGGCGTAGAGATACGCGGTCACGGAAACGTTTTTCTTTTCGATGGCGACGCGGTTGTCGTCGCGATCGGAAATGTTCGGCGCGCGCATGTTCGCGCGATTAAACAAACTCAGCAGCGAAGTGAGACCGGCGTAATTCATTCTCGCGCCGGAGACGATGGATGTTTTCGCTTCATCGCGAATGTGGTGAACGGCAGTTCGCGCCGCGACTGCCGGCGCGGCGAAAACCGCCTCGCGGCGATTATCGAGGCCGAGGGCGAACGGCGACATTCGCGCGGGCGCAGCTTCCGCGGTCGATTCGATGAGAACGAATGGATGACCGGAAGCGGTGGAAAGAACTTTGCGCGTGACTGGTGCGCCTTGCGCCGACGCGCTCGAGATAAGCGCGAGAATGATCGAGCAGACTAACTGACGCGACATCGAAAACGATTCGTATCGAATCGAAATGCGATTGTCGATCTTGCGCGATTCTGAGCTCGACGTTGAACGTTGGACGTTAAGCGTTCGGCGTTTTCTTCGCGTAGCGAGTTTGGGACGACACGGAGGTCGTCCCTCCATCACTCTTCCTCAGCCGACTCGGCTTCGGGATCGGGACGCAAACCTTCTTCTTCCATTTTGCGGAGCACGTCGCTCATGTCGTCGACTTCATCCCAAACTTCCTGGCTCACGTAGATCGGCGCCTTCTGTTGCATGGCCATGGCGATGCAATCGCTCGGCCGGCCGTCGAGCTCGATGATCTTGCGCTGCTGCAATTCGTTTTCCGCAATGATGATCATGCGCGCGTAGTAGGTGGCGTTTTTGAGATCGTTAATGATGACGCGTTCGACTTTCGCGCCGAGCGCCGTCATCAAGTGCGCGATGAGATCGTGGGTGAGCGGACGCTCCTTGGAAATGTCGCGCATGAACATGGTGATGGCGCTGCCGACGGTTTGATCGACATAGATGATGAAGACCTTGTCGTTGTTACCCAAAAAAACCGCGCACCCTCCGCTGGTCGGCAAAACCGCGCGCACTTGCACCTCGATCACCGTTTTGTTCATCCGGCGAAAACGGTAGCTGTGCGCCTCGGAAAAACAAGCTGCTGTGAACATGTGTGAACAAGTTTTTCGCGAAATTTCTTGGAA
>JBEEGX010000019.1:0-8808 GCA_041167105.1 Verrucomicrobiota bacterium | reverse complement strand
CATCGTTAGGCGAACTCGATCGCGATAATTTCTTTGAGATCGCCTACGAACATTTCGCCGAAGCCGGCGTCTGGGAATTGTATCCCGAAGTTGTCGATGTGCTCGAGCAACTGCAGGCGCGTTTTCAACTAGCAGTCGTTTCCAATTTCGACGGCCGTCTGCGGGTGATTCTCGAACGCCTCGGCGTTTCGAAGCATTTCGGCCACGTTTTCGTCTCGAGCGAAATCGGCGCCGACAAACCTGATCCGGAAATTTTTCGCCGCGCGCTGCGATATGTCGATCTTGCCCCTAACGAAGTCCTGCACGTCGGCGACGATCCCGAACGCGATTGGAAAGCCGCGACCGCCGCGGGATTGTCGATCTTGCAATTGGATCGTGAAAAGAATTCGCTGCGCGACGTTGTCGATCTTGTCGCGCGTCGCGAAGTGGATTAGAGATTTCGACCGCGGGTCGGTAGCTCAATGGTAGAGCAGCGCCCTTTTAAGGCGTTGGTTGCGAGTTCGAGTCTCGCCCGACCCAACTGTGTAAATCGAGGGCTCGCGCGTCATATTGGGCAAATTGAGAGCAGCTCGAATGCTTTCCCGCGTTGCTTCGGGGCTCGCGGCCGACGCAATCTGACCGCAACTCACTTCCCCGGACGCGCGGGTCTTGATCGTGAATTCTGCAGGAGAGCTGCAATCTGCTTTTGCTGTTTTGCGATCGTCGCCTCTTGCTTTGACAGTCTGGCTTCCTGTTCCGTTACTTTGCGATTTTGCTTAAGAAATTCGTTGAGCAACATCACATTAACGGCGTCATAGCGCACACTATAGATCTCGCCATTGGCATCGCGTACGACCAGGTCGGGATCCACTTTCGCTACTTCTTCGGCGATCAGACCAAATTGTTGTCTGCCTCGGTCATCTTTTTTGTAATGGAATGTTACCGGGTTGAGAGAGAGGATGGCTTCGCTGCTCGCATCCATTGGTTTAACCGCTGTCTTGAATCGTTGGGATGAGCTGACCGTGCCGAGTTGACCGGTGGAATCGATGACGACCGGTACGGCATCTGAATTTCCTGTCATCGCTCCGCGGATGCCACCAATAAACGTTCGCGTGTGAACGTCACCGATACGAATCGTGTATGTATCGCCGTCCACACCGAAATTACCGATATCGATGTTTCCGTCACCGCTTGAAAGGTTGGCACCCGCGCTCACGCCTATCGCAATATTGTTGTTCCCGCTCATTTGGTAAAAGAACGTACCAACCCCAATCGCCGTGTTATTATTGCCGATTCGATTGTTTATCAGGGCGCGATTACCAACAGCTGTGTTGTCGTTTCCAGTTGTATTTGTGTAGAGCGCTCCCGCACCGTCGGCCGTGTTATTGGCGCCTGTAGTATTCGCCGAGAGCGCAACCTCTCCAGACGCCGTATTGAAGGAGCCGGTTGTATTACTGAATAGAGCCGCGTCACCAGTGGCGGTGTTGGCACCGCCCGTGGTGTTCCGAAAGAGGGCTTCTGTGCCACTTGCAGTGTTGTTAGTGCCGGTTGCATTGGAGTAAAGTGCCGACACGCCAGTCGCCGTGTTCGCAAATCCAGTTGTGTTGTAATAGAGCGCATTAAACCCATTCCCCGAGTTGGAAGAGCCAGTGGTGTTGCTGAAGAGAGAGAATGCGCCGATGGCGGTATTATTATACCCGGTCGTATTGTTAAAGAGCGGCTGATAGCCTTCCGATGTATTGCCATTGCCCCGGTCTCCTTCATTCGGGTCAGGCGTCGGTCTCGGCTTCTCCTTTGCTAAAGACATTGTGGAAACAGCCACGAGCAAAATGGTTGAAAGCATTGCGGGAGGACGATGCTTAAACGGATTCTTTATAAATAGAATTAGCTGATACATCCTAAACCTCTCTTTCTTTAATGGGTTGGGATATCTAAGAGCTAAGAATCGGAAATCGGTTAACGATTGGCCGCATCGCTCGATTGATAAGTCGGTGCACGAGAGGGTTTGCGAATCGAAGTGAAAGTCGATCGCCATTTCTCTTTGCGATCCAACATGCGCCGAGCGGCGTGTGTTTGTTCATCAGCCGCCTAGCGGGTCCAAGCTGAAGAGATCATCTTCGGCGCGATAACTCAGCTCGCCGTTCACGATGCGCGCCGCGGATGTGAAGGGATGCGGCTGCGTCTTTGCAAGATCGACAATGTGAATCACGTCGATGCCGCGCGCTTTCAGGTAATCGGAAATGAGCGCGCGATGACAGCGCCACCAAACCGCTTCCGCGCACATGATCGCGGTCGGCCCGATTTCGCACGCAAGATCGACAAGTCGATTCACGCCGTTGGCAAATTCATCCGTCTCCATGTAATCGGCGTAGCCGCGAAACATTTCATTTTGCCACGCCGTGTTCTGCGAGTCCGGTTTCGCTTTGCGTCGTCCGCCGAGCTCGGGGAAATGTTCGTAGCGAATTCCGCCGTCCGTTAACGAACGTGCGAGCGTTTCGCGATTAAATTGCGGATAACGTTTCGATCCGGGAAACATCCGCACATCGGCGACGAGTTTGATCCCGTTCTCGCGCAGCAGCGAAATGAAGATGTCGATCTTGCGCGTGGAGTGGCCGATCGTCCAGATTTGCTCGATCATTTGCATTCGTGGGTTAAGATCGAAGCAATTGGAGGCGTGAACATGAAAAAAGTATTCGTATCAGCAGTGGCGGCGTTGGTTACATTGAACCTCATGCAAGCAGCGGAAACGGAAGCGCAGCAGCCGAAAGAAGGACAAGCCGCGCCGGATTTCAGTTTGCCGGCGGGCGACGGTTCGCAGGTGAGCCTGAAGGATTACAAAGGCAAATGGGTCGTGCTTTATTTTTATCCGAAGGATTTCACAAGCGGTTGCACGCTCGAGGCGCACAATTTTCAGCGCGACCTGGCGAAATATCAAAACGCCGGCGCGATCATTCTCGGCGTGAGCGTGGACACGGCGAAATCGCACAAGGATTTTTGCGCGAAGGAAGGCCTGAATTTCAAATTGCTGGCCGATCCCGAATTGAAAGTGTCGTCGCAATACGCATCGACGATGGAGTACGGCGGCGCGAAGATGGCGGCGCGAAATACGTTCCTGATTAATCCCGAAGGAAAAATCGCGAAGGTTTACATGAAAGTGAAGCCGACCGAACACAGCGACGAAGTGCTGAAGGATTTGGCTGCGCTGAAGAAGAGCTGAGTTTATGGCACAGCGGAAATCGATCGATTGTCGGGAATATCCAAGCGAGAAGAATTGTTCGCTGCGGGTTTCGGGAGCGGAAGAGGAAGTGCTCGATGCGGCGGTGCAGCACGCGGTTTCGGCGCACGGACATCAGAACTCGCCGCAGTTGCGCGAGGAGATTCGCGGATTGTTGAAAGACGCGAACGACTAACGCGCAAGATCGACAATCACATTTTCCATCGCGCTGACGACGAGCGCGAAGCGGTCGTAATCGATTTTGTCCGGCGTGTCGCTGGCGCGGTGGTAATGCGGATAACGAAACGGCGCGGTGTCGGTGATCATGAGCGCGGGATAACCGTGCTCGGAAAACGACCAGTGATCTGACCAGCCGACGCCGGGAACGAAATTCGGCAAGGCGGCGCCTTCGCTCGGAATTTTTTCCTGCGCGCGAAAGATCGACATGGTGCGTTTGAGAAATGCGCGCGAGGCCGTGTTCGAGACGAAGCCGATGAAATTGCCGATCTTTGGATAAAACGCGCCGAGTCCTGGCGCGGGATACGTTTGCGAATTCGGCGCATCGGAAAAATACCCGATAGTTTCGAGACTGATCATGCCGGTAATGCGATCGCCGCGGGCTTTGCATCGGCTCGCATAAACATGACTGCCCATTTCGGGCGTTTGAAAATACGGCGGCTCTTCGTTCACGAACGCGACAAAGCGAATTGTCGATCTTGCCGATGTCGATCTTGCGAAGTGACGGGCGAGCGCGAGCAGCGCTGCGACGCCGGTGCCGTTGTCATTCGCGCCGGGGCAGCCGAGGACGGAGTCATAATGCGCGCCGATGACGATGATGTCTTTCGATGCGCCCGGAATTTCCGTTTCGATGTTATGACAGGCGAGATTTTGAACTTGATAAGTGTCGCGTCGAGTTTGCAATCCTGATGCGGCTAACGAACGCTCGATGAACTCGGCTGCGGCGATCAGCTGCGGATAGCGCGACAGATTACGTTCGCCGATTTCGCCGGCGAGCGATTGCACGTCCGCACGCAGTTCTTCGCGCAACGCGACCTCGTCCGGCGTGAGCTGCGCCCCGTTGGAAATATTTTTGCCAGGCATCTTGATTCCGAACCACCAAGATTATCGCAAAGATCAACGCGACTGCGCCGATTATGCGCAAGATCGACAATCGCATTTAGCCGATCTTCTTTCGAAATCGCAGCGCGCAGGCGACGAAAAGCAAGATCGACATGATTATCAAAATGACGAGGTGCTGCCAGTATTCGACGAAGGTCGCTCCGCGCAGAATGATGGCGCGGGCGAGCGAGATGAAATACGTGGCGGGCAGGAGCGTGCCGAGCGCGTAGAAAATCCACGGCATGGTTTCGCGCGGAAAAACGAAGCCGGAAAAGAAAACGCTCGGCAACATGAACGTCATCGACATTTGCAAGGCCTGCATTTGGTTCTCGGCTTTGCTGGCGACGAGCAGACCGAGCGCGAGCAGCGCGAAGACGTAAACGAATGTCGCGAACAACATGGCGATGACGCTGCCGTGAATCGGCACATGAAAGAGCCAGCGCATGATGGCGAAGAGCAAGATCGACATCGTCATTCCGATGCAAAGGTACGGAATCAATTTGCCGAGCATGAGCCCCCAACGGCTGAGGGGACTAACGAGCAGCGTTTCGAGCGTTCCCTTCTCGCGCTCGCGCACGACGGCCATGGCCGTTGCAAACGTGGTGCCGATTTGCAGCACGATGCCGATCACGCCCGGGATGTAGAAGTTCGGGCTGCGCATCGTCGGGTTGTAGAGCATCTGCGGACGGATATCGATCGGGACACTGCGGCGTCCGGTTTCGCGCATGAGCGATTCGACTGATTGCGTAAGCGCGACGCCGACGGCGGTGTTCAACGCCTGCAACGCGGTGGTCGAGTTCGAGCCATCGACTAACAACTGCACCTGCGCCGGTTGGCCGTTGCGAATTTGCATGGTGAACTTCGGCGGAATTTGCAGACCGGCATACGCGCGACCTTTGCGAATTGCACTCGACATGTCGGCGATGCTTTGCACTTCGCCGACGACGCGAAATGTTTCCGTGTTGACGAAGCGATCGATGAATTGCCGGCTCGCGACGGTGCGATCTTCGTTGAAGACGACGAGCGCCATGTGTTTCACGTCGGTGTCGAGCGCGTAACCGAACGCGATCATTTCCACGAGCGGCGGAAAGAACATGAAGAACAACGTCATCGGATCGCGCCAGACGACGATGAATTCCTTGAACAAAATCGCGCCGAGACCGCGAAAGATTTTCATGCCGCGCGTTTTTGTTCGTGCGAATGTTTTTCGCTCAAGGTCACGAACACATCTTCGAGTGAAGGACCGATCTCGTGAATCTCGGTATGCGTGATACCGACTTCGCGAAGGCGATTGTCGATCTTGTTATTGTCGATCTTGTCCTCGACCAGCAAGTGCATCGATTGTCCGAAGACGGTCGCGCTGCGCACGCCGTCGAGTTGTCGCACTGATTGTAACGCGCTCGTCAGGTGATCGCACATGACATCGAGACGCCGCGTGCCCGGCGGACTCACTTCCGGCATTTGCTTCAGCTCATCCGGCTCGCCGCACACGATCAACTTCGACATGTAAATGTAGCCGACGTGATCGCAGCGCTCGGCTTCGTCCATGTAATGCGTCGTGACGAACAACGTCATCCCTTCGCCGGCGAATCCGAAAAGCAGGTCCCACAATTCGCGGCGCGCCACTGGATCGATGCCCGCCGTCGGTTCGTCGAGAAACAACACCGTCGGTTTGTGCATAAGCGAGCACGCCATCGCGAGACGCTGTCGCCAACCGCCGGAAAGTAATTGCGCGCGCCGATTCAAATATGGATCGAGATGCGTGATCGCGATGAGTTCGTCGCGGCGCTGCTTCAATGCGCGCCCAGTTAGGCCGTAGAGTTTGCCGGCGAAAATGAGGTTCTCATCGACCGTGAGCTCGTCGTAGAGCGAAAACTTTTGCGACATGTAGCCAATCATTTCTTTGATCGACTCGGTGTCTTTCACGACATCATGACCGCCGATGCGCGCGGTGCCTTCGGTCGGCTCAAGAATTCCGCAGAGCATGCGAATGACGGTTGATTTGCCCGATCCGTTAGGCCCGAGAAATCCAAAGATGGAACCTTTTCCGACTTTGAACGAAACGTGATCGACGGCGGTGAATGTGCCGAAGCGTTTCGTTAGGCCTTCCACCTCGATCATCGCGTCGCTCATTGTCGATCTTGCGCTAGTTCACATTCGGAAAATAAGCATCCGCCGCCATACCGGCGCGCAATCGGTCGTCATTGTTAGGCAAACGAATCTTGACGCCGAAGACCTGGCGGATTCGGTCCTCGACCGTTTGCACATTGCGCGGGGTGAACTCGGCCTGGCGATTCACCTGTTCGACCACGCCGTCGAAATCTGTGCCGCGAAATGAATCGACGCGCACACGCACGTGATCGCCGATTTTAATTCGGCCGAGCCACGGCTCTGGCACGTAAACGCGCACCCAGAGATGTTGCGGCAAAAGCAGCGTCGCGACTTCGCGATTCGGCGGCAACACGTCGCCGACTTTCACGCTCAAAACTTCGAGAATCGAATCGCTCGGCGCCGTCACCTGCATCTCACCGAGTTGTGCGTCCGTGTCGGCGAGTTGCGCGCGTGCCTGCGTCACGCGCATTTTTGCGGCGGCAACAATTTTCTCTTGTGCGCGCGCTGCGCTATCGGATTTCTCCGCATCGGTCGGCGAAACGACGTGACGTCGCAATAAATCCTGCTGTCGTTTTGCGTCGTCGCGCAAAAAATCGAGCTGCGCCTGTTGCGAATCGGCGTCGTGTTGCGCGGTGTTGATCTGCGCCGCGGCGAGATCGCGCCGCGCTTTTAATTCCAAGGCGTCGAGTTCCACGATCGGCTGACCATTGTGCAAACGATCGCCTTCCTGCGCGAAAATCTTTTCGACGCGCCCGCCCATGCGCGGGCCGACGTGCACTTCATCGACTTCGATTGTGCCGGAGACGGCATCGCTGCGGCGATCGCATCCATTCGCGAGAGCCAGCAGCGCCGCGCAAATGAAGATGTCGATCTTACGCACGATTGAGTTTCGTTGCGGTCGCATTAACAGTGCAAGAGTGAAAGCGCGGATACTCGATCACATCGATTTGCGCGTGCGCGACCTGAAACGCGCGCGCGAATTTTACGGCAAACTTTTACCCGAGCTCGGATTCACGACTGACCGCTCGGACGCGAAATGGGGAACGTTTTACGCGGCCGGCAAAGACAAACCGTCGGAGTTTTTCAATTTCGAGGAAGATCAACAACATCAACCTAACGGCACGCGAATCGCTTTTTGGGCGGATACGCGTGAAGAAGTTGATCGCATCGGCGGAATCGTGCGCGACATCGGGGGCCGCAACATTGAAGGGCCTGAGCTTTGCGTCGAATACAGCCCCGGCTATTACGCGTGCTTCTTCGAGGATCCCGACGGCAACAAATTGGAAATCTGTTGTCGCGAACAACCGATCATTCGCGAGTAAACCAAACCGAGAGATGCACGAGCCGAAGATCGTTCTCCAGCCGAAGAAGCGTGCGCGATATCTCAAGCTCATCGCGCTTTTTAAGATCGGCAAAGGAATGCTCCTGCTGCTCTTCGGTTTTTCGCTTTTGTTTTTGAACGCGCGCGAGGCCTGGATGGACCAGCTGTCGGAGTGGGCGGCGGATGAGATTTTGCTCGAGCACAGCAAGACGGTGCATTTTCTCCTGAACAAGCTGCAATATTTCCTGTCGGGCGAACATTTGCGCGCGACCGGATTTCTCGCGCTTTTTTACTGCGGCGTGCTCTTCACCGAAGGCGTCGGCGTGTATTTGCAACAACGCTGGGCGGAGTGGCTCATGATTTTTGCAACGGGGGCACTGATTCCATTGGAAGTGCGGCATGTGTGGCATCGGCCGAGCTTCGGCGCGGTGGTCATCCTCGTGGCGAACTGCTTTATCGTGTGGTTCCTCTATTACGTGCTGAAGTGGGGGAAGCACGAGCACGACGTGGTCGAGGCGCACGAGCTGGCCGAGACTCGTTAGGGCCGAATTCCGAATTCGTGGAGCGCGGCGATGGTTTTCTCCATCGGGAGACCGATGACGTTGCTGAACGAGCCGATGACTCCGGCGATGATCGCGCGGCCGTGGCCTTGCGCGGCGTAAGCGCCGGCCTTGTCGAGCGGATCCACTTTGGAAAAGTAATTGTCGATCTTGCGATCGGTCAGGGAATGAAAACGGACGCGCGAGATTTCACAAAACGATGTCGATCTTGCGCGCGCGAGATGGCCGATGAAAACGGCCGAACAAACCTCGTGTGTTCGCCCGCTTAACCGGCGAAGAATTTTTTGTGCATCGGCCAGGTCGCGCGGTTTGCCGATAATTTCGCCATCGAGCGCGACGAGCGTG
The DNA here is from genome assembly GCA_041167105.1 of Verrucomicrobiota bacterium. Lineage (GTDB taxonomy): Bacteria > Verrucomicrobiota > Verrucomicrobiia > Chthoniobacterales > UBA10450 > JAJPGZ01. The sequence continues at coordinate 158 of JBEEGX010000019.1, read as the reverse complement.
TCGGCGGCGAGGACGACATCGTTAGGATGTTTGCGCGCGATTTCGAGGCCTTTGCGCAACGCATTCCAAGCGGTCAGCTCGCGCAATGTAAGATCGACATCGAACTTTTCGGTAACGCGCGGGGACACGATTCGGAATTCGAAGCCGGCTTCGTTGAG
>JBEEGX010000018.1:0-9264 GCA_041167105.1 Verrucomicrobiota bacterium | reverse complement strand
CGGTTTGACCGCGGTCACGTTCGGAATTTTCGAGATGCTGTCGAACATGTAATTCCGTCGCATATCGAATTCGTCGCGCATATCGGAGAGCGGTTGCTGATCGCCTTTCAAGGCTGCGAGCGCGCCGCGTTGCGAAAACGAGGACGGATTCGAAGTGCTGTGGCTTTGAATGGAATCGACCGCTTTCGCGATTGCATCCGGCGCGGCCAGATAACCGAGCCGCCAGCCGGTCATCGCGTAGGATTTGCTGAAACCGTTGACCGTGATCGTGAGATCGTACGCTTCCTTCGAAAGCGACGCGATGCTGACGTGCTGCACGTCGTCGTAAACGAGCTTCTCGTAAATTTCGTCCGATAAAATGTAGATGTCCTCTTCCGCCGCAACATCGACAATCGCCTGCATTTCTTCGCGCGTGTAAACCGAGCCCGCCGGATTCGACGGCGAATTCAAGATCACCATTTTCGTGCGTGGCGTCATCGCATTCTCGAAATCTTCCGCGCTCATTTTCCAACTGTTGCGCTCGAACGTCGGCACGATCACCGGATCGGCGCCCGCGAGTTTGACCATGTCGGGATAGCTCACCCAATACGGCGACGGGATGATGACTTCGTCGCCCGGCTGGCAGGTGGCGAGGATCGCGTTGTAGCAGGAATGTTTCGCGCCGTTGCTCACGACGATCTGCGATGCGCGATAACTCAGCCCGTTGTCGGCCGCGAGTTTCTCCGCGATCGCCTGACGCAATTCCGGAATGCCCGAGCTCGGCGTGTATTTCGTAAAACCGGCCTCGAGCGCTTCGATCGCCGCGCGTTTGATGTGCTCCGGCGTATCGAAATCCGGTTCGCCCGCGCCGAAACCGCAGACATCGATGCCTTCGGCCTTCATCGCTTTCGCTTTCGCGTCGATCGAGAGCGTGAGCGACGGAGTCAGTTGCGCGGCGCGTTCGGAAATTTCCATGTCGATCTTAGTTGCGTCCAAAATGGGAGGCGCACTTTATTGGCGCGCATAGAAGTTTTCAATCAAAGGTTTGAAATTGTTTTCGTCCACGCGGACGATCTTCATCTCGCGCTGCGCGTTCTCGACCGAATCGGACGCGTGCGCCGCGTTCACCATGATCGTCTGACCGAATTCTTTTCGAATCGATCCCGGCGGCGCTTTCGCCGGATCAGTCGGGCCGAGCACGTCGCGGATTTTGCGCACTGCGTCTTCGCCTTGGTAAACGATCGCGATACATTTCTCGCTGCCGGGCGCTTCGCGATTTTCCGGCAAGACATCGCTCGGCCGCGCGCCCGCCATGAACGCGACGATGTCTTCCCATGCGCCGCGACCTTTCGCCTGCCCCAGTTTTTCCTCGAGCACCGGCAAGACCGGCCCGTAAAATTCTTCCGCCTGCGCCACGCTCATGCGGTGGACTTTGAATCCGATGATGTAGAGACCGGTGCGCGAAAAAACTTCGATCACGCCGCCCGGGCGCAGATTTGGGAATTTGAAATTGTCCGGCTTGATCAGCACCAGCGTCTTCTCGATCTTCGCCCCGCTCGGATGCTGAATCACGTCGTCGAGAATGCCGCCATCGCGATCAGAAAACTCCGCCCACAATTTTAAATCGCGCTCGACATTATCGCGGTTGAAATCCGAAAGCACCGCCGGCTCGAAGTAGGTTACGCGGCCCGAATCATCCGCGATGTAATCGCCAAATGTATCTCGAATCGTTTCGCCGCTCGTGCGCTCGTGCACGATGTGCCCGATCGTGTTGCGCATTTTTTCGATCGCGTCCGGCCCGCGAAAAACCAAAAACATCACGCGCGCCCGCTGACCCTGCCGTTCGCCCGTGAAATTTTTCAACACATAATCGCGCAAAAGTTCCTGCGTCGCGCGATGTCGCGGCTCCGTCTCCGTCACAATCGTTTCCGCGTAACGCCGCGTCAGTTCCTCGCTCGGCGCAAACATCCGCGACGCGACAACTTCCAGCCCCGTCCGCGAAATCAGCCGCGAAATAATTCCGCCGGTGCGCGATTTGCGCATCGAATACGGCGTCACGATTGCGTAGGCCAACTCCTCGTTTTGCATCGGACTCCCACTGTAGCGGCGGTCTACGACCGTCGCAATTGTCCCGCGAGAATGGCAATCCATTTCCCGCGCCGCCGCACATCGACGATGTCGATCTTGCAACGCTTCAGCGCCCGCACGACCTCGCGCTCCTGCTCGCGCAAAACTCCGGAGAGGATCAGGCAGCACGTGTGTTGTATCTTCGGCAAAATCTCAATCACCAATTCGCTAAACAAATTCGCGGTGACGATGTCGATCTTGCGCGGCAATTTGAGTCGCCGCACATCCGCGACTTGGAACTGCACATTGTCGATCTTGTTTCGCCGCGCGTTTTCTTTCGCGACGCGAATTGCAACCGCATCATTGTCGATTCCGATCACCCGTTTTGCGCCTAACAACCTCGTGGCGAGCGCGAGAATTCCCGAACCCGTCCCAAGATCGACAACGATATCTCCGGGACGGACAACGCGCTTCAGCATCGTCAGACACATTGCTGTGGTCGCGTGCTCGCCCGTGCCAAACGCTGTGCCCGCCGGAATAATCAATTGCCGATCTTTGATGCGGATCGGCTTCGTCTTCTGCTGAGACGCGAGTCGGGTCAGCCAGTCACGCGGAAGTTTTCGCGCTTGTCCGCCGAATCGTTTGAGCTCGTTAGCCGACTCGCAAGCGATCTCGATTTCAATTCGCTTCGCATTTAGCCGCTCGATCACCGCGATGTTGTTACCGAACTGCGCACGCAGCGCGTCCTCATTGTCGATCCACCACTGCGGACACGCTCGCTTTCGCCACAAATACATGATCAGTTCTCGCGTGAAACTGCGCGGCATTCACCATATCACTGCCATTGCGAGCGAGCCGCAGCCGAATCTTGATTTCTATTCCGGCGTGCTCGGCCTGCGCTTCGTCAAACGCACGGTCAACTTCGACGATCCATCCGCGTATCATTTTTATTTCGGCGATAGGACCGGGCGGCCGGGAACCGCCATCACATTTTTCCCGTGGCCGGGCGCGCGACGCGGCAGTCGCGGAGTGGGGCAGGTCATCGCGACGAGCTTTGCGATTCCCACGAACGCGATTGAGTTTTGGAAATCGCGTTTCAAAGAACAACGCGTTTTGTCCGAGCAAACGACTTCGCGATTTGGCGACGAAGTTTTGCGCGTCGCTGATCCGGATGGATTGCTCATCGAGTTAATCACGTCGCCGCAGCTCGACGATGTCGATCTGGCGTACGACAGCAAAGTGCCGCGCGAATTCGCCATTCACGGTTTTCACGCGCCGACGCTCGAAATGAAACAATTCCCGCGCAGCGAAAAACTTTTGCAGATGCTCGGCTTCGAATTGCTCGCGGAAGAAAACAGCCGTCGGCGCTTTGCCGTGAATGAAAGATCGACAAGTGGCAAGATCGACATCGTCGAGCGCACGGATGGCGAGTTCGGATTAAATTCCGCCGGCACCGTTCACCACATCGCGTTCCGCTGTGCCGATGAAGCCGAGCAACTCGAATGGCGAAATCGCGTTGCCGATCTTGGCCTGCACGTCACGCCCGTGATCGACCGATTCTATTTTCATTCCATTTACTTTCGCGAGCCGAACGGAATTCTTTTCGAGATCGCGACCGATGGTCCGGGCTTCACCGCCGATGAGCCGGTCGAACATCTCGGCGAATCTCTGAAGTTGCCCGCGCAATACGAATCGCAGCGCGCCGAGATCGAGCGCATCCTGCCGCCGATCACGTTAGATCGACAATGAGCGACCTCGGATTCATTCACCGATTCGTTAGCGGAAAATCTTCGCGCACGTTGCTGCTTCTGCACGGCACCGGCGGCAACGAAGACGATCTGCTCGATCTCGGACGCGAAATCGACGGCGACGCGTCGCTCCTTAGTCCGCGCGGAAAAATTTTGGAAAACGGCGCACCGCGATTTTTTCGCCGGCTCGCGGAAGGCGTGTTCGACGAAGAAGACGTGATCAAACGCGCGCACGAGCTCGCGCAGTTCGTCGAAGCGGCGGCGAATGAGTACAAGATCGACATGAACAATTTGGTCGCGGCCGGTTATTCCAACGGCGCGAATATCGCCGCTGCGATGTTGCTGCTCGGCTTCGCGAAATTTTCTTCCGCCATCCTGTTTCGCGCGATGGTGCCGCTGTCGAACATCACCATTCCGAAACTCGCCGGCTTACAGGTGCTGATGTGCAACGGACGTTCCGATCCGATCATTCCGCTTCCTAACGCCGAGCGACTCGCACAGTTATTTCAATCGGCCGGCGCTGAAATCGACCTGCAAGTCCTGCCGAGCGGCCACGAACTGACGCCGCGTGATGTGGCCGCCGCCCGCGAATGGCTTGTGCGTTGAAGTTGACCGCAGGCCGTCCGTCCAAGTAAGTATCAATCCCTTTTCCACGCCATGCTCATCGTAATGAACGCCGGCGCCAGCGAGGCGCAGATCGACAACGCCGTGCGCGTAATCGAGTCGTTAGGCTTTCGCCCGCACGTCATGCCGGGCGCGACGCGCACTGCCATCGGCGTGACCGGCAATCAGGGCGCGGTCGATCTTTCGCACTTCGAGAATTTGCCGGGCGTGGCGGAAGCGATCCGCGTGACCAAGCCTTATAAATTGATCACGCTCGATCTGCGGCCGGACCGTACGATTGTCGATCTTGGCGACGGCGCGCGAATCGGAGATGGATCGCTCGCGATCATTGCCGGGCCATGTTCGATCGAGAACCCGAAGCAGGCTTTCGAAGTCGCGGAGATTGTGAAGAAGAGCGGCGCGAGATTTTTTCGCGGCGGCGCATTCAAACCGCGCACGTCGCCGTATTCATTTTCCGGTTTGGGCAAGGACGCGTTGAAGATTCTCGCGGAAATTCGAGATCAGTTCGGTTTAAAGATCGTCACCGAAGCGCTCGACGATGCGAATGTCGATCTTGTCGAGAAGTACGCCGATATGATCCAGGTCGGCGCGCGCAACATGCAAAACTACACGCTGCTGCGGCGCGTCGGGCGGTCGAAGCTGCCGGTGTTATTGAAACGCGGAATGGCCGCGACATTGGAGGAATGGTTGCTGGCCGCCGAATACATAATGGCGGAAGGCAATTACAACATCGTCCTGTGCGAGCGCGGCGTGCGCACATTCGCGCAACACACGCGCAACACGCTCGATCTCGCCGCCGTTCCCGCCGTTAGGCGCATTTCGCATTTGCCGGTGATCGTCGATGCCGCGCACGGAACCGGACGCAGTTACATGGTTACGCCGCTTTCACGCGCGGGAGTTGCGGTCGGCGCCGATGGATTAATGGTGGAAGTGCATTGCCGGCCCGACGAAGCGCTTTCCGACGGCGCGCAATCGCTCACCCTTCCCGAATACGAGCAACTCGTGCGCGAAGTTCAGTCGATCCACGACGTGATCTCGCGCAACGGCGCGAGCTAAACGCGCAGAAAATTCGCGAGCAGTTTTTTTCCTTCTGCGGTCAGGATCGATTCGGGATGGAACTGCACGCCGTGCAAAGGACGATGTCGATCTTGCAGTCCCATAACCTCGCCTTCGTCCGTCTCGGCCGTGATCTCGAGTGAATCGGGCAACGATTCGCGCCTGACGATGAGCGAATGATAGCGCGTCGCCTCGAGCGGCTGCGCCAGATTTTCAAACACGCCGCGATGTTTGTGACGAATCTGCGACGTCTTTCCGTGCATCAATTTTTCCGCGCGCACAATTTCGCCACCGAGAACTTGCGCGATGCATTGATGGCCGAGACAAACGCCCAGGATTGGAGTTGTCGATCCGAACTCGCGCACGACATCGTTGCTGATACCGGCGTTTTCCGGGCGCCCGGGTCCCGGTGAAATGCAAATGCGGTCGGGATTGAGCTCGCGAATTTCGCCGATCGAGATTTCGTCATTCCGCTTCACCACAAGATCGACATCTAACTCACCGAAAATCTGCACGAGATTGTAGGTGAACGAATCGTAGTTATCGATGACGAGCAGTTTCATGCTTGCGCGCGCGCGATGGCTTCCAGCATCGCCTTCGCTTTGTTCACGCACTCCTCGTATTCACGCGCTGGGTCGGAGTCGGCGACAATGCCGGCGCCGGTTTGGAAATAAGCTTTGCCGTTCTTCAACACGATCGAACGAATCGCGATGCAACTGTCGAGCGAGTCATCGAATCCGAAATACCCGACGACACCGGAATAAAATCCACGACGCGCTTTTTCCATTTCGGCGATGATTTGCATCGCGCGAATTTTCGGCGCGCCGGAAACTGTTCCGGCCGGAAACGTCGCGCGCATCGCGTCGAACGCGTCGCAACCGTCGCGCAATTTTGCGACGACATGCGAAACGATGTGCATGACGTGACTGTAACGCTCGATCACCATTTGCTCGGTCACGCGCACGCTGCCGTATTCGGCGACGCGGCCGAGATCGTTGCGACCGAGATCGATCAACATCACGTGCTCGGCGCGTTCTTTTGGATCGACAATCAACTCTGCCGCCAGCTTTTCGTCTTCGTCGGAATCTTTTCCGCGAGGTCGCGTCCCGGCAATCGGGCGAATCTCCGCGATCCGATGACGCACGCGCACGTGCATTTCGGGCGAGCTGCCGACAATGGTGAAATCTTTTCCGAATCGCAGACAAAACATGTAGGGCGACGGATTGCCGAAGCGCAACGCGCGGTAAAGATCGACATCATCACCCTGGAATTCGGTCTCGAAACGCTGCGACAGGACGACTTGGAAAATGTCGCCGGCGCCGATGAGTTCCTTCGCTTCGCGCACCATTGATTCAAATTCTTCACGGCTCGTGTGGCTGTGATGTTCCGGCAAATGCGCGATTGGTTCCGAGCGAATCGCGCGCAAGGCCATTGACCGCTTTAAGCGGTCAACGGCTTCTTCGAGGTCGCGTTGCGCGCGCTGGTAGGCCGCGTCGATGTCGCCCTCGACATGCGCGTTCACGACCAAGCGCAGTTTACGGAAACGATGATCGAACACGAGCAAGGTGCGCGCGATCATGAACATCATTTCCGGAAGATCGACATCGTTGTTTCCGTGAACGGGAACAGTCGGCTCAAAGAAACGCACAACGTCATAACCGATGTATCCGACCGCGCCGGCCAGGAAATGCGGAACGTCAGGACGCGGAACGAAACGAAAACGCGCCATCAATTTTTTTAAGTCGTCCAGCGGATCGGAAGAGGTTGGTTCGCTTTTGAAAATGGCGATCGGGTCGAAGCCGATGAAGGAAAAGCGGCCGAGCTCGTCATTTTTCTCTGCCGATTCGAAAAGGAAACACGGGTCGCCATTGTCGATCTTGGCGAAGGCGCTCACCGGCGTTTCGACATCGGCGACAAGATCGACAATGAGCGGGATGAGATTGCCGCGTTGCGCGAGCGCGCGGAACTCTTCGAGTGACGGCGTGACGTTAAGCGAAGACATGGAGCGGGTGACGAGACTCGAACTCGCGACGTCCTCCTTGGCAAGGAGGTGCTCTACCACTGAGCTACACCCGCGGTTTGAGCGAGTGCAAATAATGGACGGCTCGCGCGTTCGCGCAAGGCCAAATCGTTGCCGCGACGCGAAACAATGAAGTGCAAGCGACGTTGCCGAGAGGTATTGAAATCAAAGACGAGGTGACGCCGGAGTTTGCGGAGATCCTTACGCCGGATGCGCTGGCGTTTGTGGCGAAGCTGCAGCGCGAGTTCGGCGCGCGTCGCAATAAGGCGTTGAAAGCTCGGCAAGATCGACAATTACGTTTCGATGCGGGCGAGATGCCGGATTTTCTTTCGTCGACGAAACATGTTCGCGAAGGCGATTGGAAATGCGCGCCGATTCCGAAGGACATGGTGGATCGTCGGGTGGAGATCACCGGTCCGACCGATCGCAAGATGGTGATCAACGCGCTCAATTGCGGCGCGAAAATGTTCATGGCCGATTTCGAGGACGCGAATTCGCCGACGTGGCCGAACATGGTCGAAGGCCAGATCAATTTGCGCGACGCGATTCGCCGAACGATTTCGTTTCGATCGCCTGAAGGGAAAGAATACAAGCTGAAGGAACAGACGGCGGTACTGCTCGTTAGGCCACGCGGGTGGCACTTGAATGAGCGACACGTACATGTCGATCTTGCACCGGTCGCGGGCGCATTGTTCGACTTCGGTCTCTATTTCTTCCACAACGCGCGCGAGCTGCTCGATCGCGGCACTGGTCCATATTTTTATCTGCCGAAGATGGAAAGCCATATCGAAGCGCGAATCTGGAATGACGTTTTCAATCTCGCGCAGGACGAGCTCGGCATTCCGCGCGGCACCATTCGCGCGACGGTATTGATCGAGACGATTGCCGCAGCGTTCGAGATGGACGAGATTCTTTACGAACTGCGCGACCACTCGGCCGGGCTCAACTGCGGCCGCTGGGATTACATTTTCTCCTGCATCAAAAAATTCCGCGCGAAAGAAGATTTCATTCTGGCGGATCGCGCGCTCGTGACGATGACAACGCACTTCATGCATTCGTATTCGTTGCTCTGCATCAAGACCTGTCATCGCCGAAACATTTTCGCGATGGGCGGAATGGCGGCGCAGATCCCGGTGAAGAACGATCCGGCGGCGAACGAGGAAGCGTTTGCGAAAGTGCGCGCGGACAAGGAGCGGGAAGCTGGCGACGGACACGATGGAACGTGGGTGGCGCATCCGGGAATGGTGCAGTTGGCGATGGACGCGTTTGATGCGCGGATGAAGACGCCGAACCAGATCGATCGTAAACGTGACGATGTCGATGTTAGCGTGAGCGATCTGCTCGACTTCGCGCCTAACGAGCCGATCACGGAGGCGGGATTACGGCAGAACGTTTCGGTCGGCGTGCAATATCTCGAGGCGTGGCTGCGTGGTCACGGCGCCGTGCCGTTGTTTAATCTCATGGAAGACGCGGCGACCGCGGAAATTTCGCGCGCGCAGGTTTGGCAATGGATTCGAAATCCGCGCGGGGTGCTGAGCGATGGACGTAAAGTGACGAAGGAATTGTTTGGCGAAGTTCTGGAAGAAGAGCTCGGCAAAATCAAAGCGCAGGTCGGCGAACCGACTTACGACAAGCGCAAATATGGTTTAGCTTCCGACTTGTTTGAGAAGATCACGACCGACGACGACTTCGTGGAGTTTCTCACGCTGCCGGGTTACGAACTTTTATGAACCACGCACGATCGACATCGTCATTTGGTGAAATCGAGCG
>JBEEGX010000017.1:0-9798 GCA_041167105.1 Verrucomicrobiota bacterium | reverse complement strand
CGCGTCAGCCGATCCATTATCGCCGCGCCGAGTCCGTGATGAGGCACTCGCTCTGCAACGATAAGATCGACATCTTCATTCGCGTCGAGCTCGCGCAGGTAGCGAAACAGATTCGCAGCCGCTTCGCGTAAATCGTGTCGAGCACTGAGCTGTCGAATCGCGGCGAAATTTTTTCCTTCGACGGAATTCCACGCGAGCAAACCGGCTCGGTCGTTCGCGAAGTCCGCGGGATTATCGATTAACATCAGCGGCTTGTTCGGCGCATAATGCGATGGCAGTTGGCCCGGCGCGGAGACCTTTTCACCTGTAACCACGCGAATCTGGCCGAACTTCGCCAGCTGCTGCTCCGTGATCGGGCCGCGGCGCAAGATGTCGATCTTGCCAGAAGAGACGCGCACGATTGTTGACTCAATTCCGTGTTCGGCGGGGCCGCCATCGAGAACCAGAGGAATCCGGCTGCCGAGTTCATCGAGGACGTGTTGCGTGATCGTCGGGCTTATCCGGCCGAATCGATTGGCGCTTGGCGCCGCCAAGGGGCCAATTGCGCGCACAATTTCCATTAGCAACGGATGGCCGCTCATTCTCACCGCGACCGTGGGCAAGCCAGCGGTGACGATATCGGGAACTGTCGCCTGCTTCGGCAAAACAAGCGTGAACGGGCCTGGCCAAAATCTGTCCGTCAGCGCCAAAAGCAATTGTCGATCTTGCGTAGAAAGATCGACAATTCGTTCGAACCATTCGAAATCCGAAATGTGAACAATTAGCGGATCGAAGCGCGGCCGCTCTTTCGCCTCAAAGATTTTGGCGACGGCGATCGCGTTGAATGCGTCAGCCGCGAGGCCGTAGACCGTCTCGGTCGGGAGCGCGACGATTTCGCCTTTACGCAGCAATTCAACCGCCCGGTGCGGGTCGGTTGAGATTTCCGTCTTCACGTCGGCAACTTGGCCGCGAGCACGGTCTCCGTTTGCTTCTGTCGAAACGATTCGAGATTCTTCCGAATCTTGTCATCCGATAGGGCGAGGATCGCGGCGGCGAGCAGGGCTGCGTTCTTCGCGCCGGCTTTGCCGATCGCCAACGTGCCGACCGGAATACCGCCCGGCATTTGTGCGATCGACAAGAGCGAATCAAGACCATTCAGCGCCGACGACATCGGCACGCCAAGCACTGGCAGCCACGTGTGAGCAGCGATGACCCCACCGAGATGCGCGGCGCCGCCGGCGGCGGCGATGATGACGCGAATGCCGCGGTCGCTCGCTTCGCGCGCGAATTTCGCCACAGCATCCGGCGTGCGGTGCGCGGAGAGCGCATGCGCTTCGTTCGCGATGCCGAGCTCATCCAGCGTTTTCGTGCACCCGGACATCGTATCCCAATCGGACGTGCTGCCCATGATCACTGCGACTAACGATTTCGATTCAGCCATGGCCGTGACTGTAACGAAGATGTCGATCTTTTCATTGTCGATCTTGCAGTAGATAATGCGCAGTGGATGCGCGCGGAAAATCAATTGTGCTTATCGGCATGATGGGCGCGGGCAAATCTTCGGTCGGCCGTTGCCTGCGCCAACGCGCCGGGCTCGAGCTGTTCGATTTGGACGAAGCGGTCGCGAATCGTTTCGGCCTAACAATTCCAGAAATCTTCGAGAAATTCGGCGAGGAAAAATTTCGCGAAGCGGAAACGGAAGTATTGCGCGCGTTCGCGCCAGACAAGCCGACCATCGTCGTGACGGGCGGCGGCACGGTATTGCGGAATGAGAATGTCGATCTTTTGAAGAGTCTCGGGTTCGTCGTGTGGCTTGAGGCGGATGAAGGAACATTGTTTGAGCGCGCGACCCGCCGTGGGAATCGGCCATTGCTGCGAACTGAAAATCCGCGTGCGCGAATGGAAACGCTCTTGCGCGAACGCATGCCGATCTACGAACGGGCGGCCGATCTTCGCGTCGATACATCGACAATGAATCACGACGAAGTGGCGAACTGCATTTTGAAAGGGATCGAGGAGCGCGGCGTCACATGAAGGAAGGACTTGTTAGGCTCTCGCGGGAATTGGGCTTCGATGATTGCCGTGTCGCGCAGTGCGGTCCCCCGCCCCACGCGCGAGAATTCGCCTCGTGGATTGATGACGGCGCGCACGGCGAGATGCAATACATGCAACGCGGCGCGGAGAAACGGCGCGACCCGCAATTGGTATTGCCCGGCGCGCGCTCGGTGATTGTGCTGGCGTTGAATTATTTTCAGGGTGGAACGGCGATACGCGGCATCGCGCGTTACGCCTGGGGCGATGATTACCACGACGTGATCGAGGCGAAACTGCGCAAGATCGACATGTTCCTGCGCGAGTTTGGTGGGACGCAAAAGTTTTACGTCGATACCGGGCCGGTGTTGGAACGCGACTTCGCGGCGGAAGCCGGCATCGGCTGGCACGGCAAGAGCACGATGTTGATCAACGAGAAACTCGGGACCTGGTTTTTTCTGGCGGAGATTTTGACGACGCTGGCGCTCGAGCCGGACGCTCCCGCGCGAGATCGCTGCGGCACATGCACGCGTTGCATCACGGCGTGTCCGACCGGCGCAATCACCGCGCCGCACAAACTCGATGCGCGCAAATGCATTTCGTATCTCACGATCGAGCACAAGACTTCCATTCCGCTCGAGCTGCGGCCGCTCATCGGCGATCGCATTTACGGATGCGACGATTGTCTCGAAGCGTGCCCGTGGAATCGCTTCGCACAGGTCTCGCGCGAATCGGCGTTCGCGGCGAAAAGATCCACAACGGCATTTGCCTTGCGCGATTATTTGCGACTGACCGATGCGGAGTTTCGAAATCTTTTTCGCAATTCTCCAATCAAGCGAATCAAGCGCCGGGGATTTTTGCGGAATGTCTGCGTCGCACTCGGAAACGTCGGCGACGAATCGGATTTGCCCGAGCTGCGACGCGCTGCTGTCGATCCGGAGCCGTTGATCGCCGAGCACGCGCAATGGGCGATCGAGCAGATCCGCGCAAGATCGACATCTTCCATTTCGGCGGAAGTTAATTGAATCCGCCACGAGCCTTCGCCGCATCCTAACAGCGGCGAATGAACGGGAATTCCTTTTCAACGGTCGAATCTGCGATTAATTCAGATCGGTTCGTCTCGCACGCTCCTCCGATGCATCAAGCCGCCACCGCCACACCCACAGACCCGTCGCGCACCGCGAAGCAGCGCCGTTCGCGTCGCAAACGCCAGATCATCTACGGCTCGATCGCGCTCATCGTGTTGTGGATCGTTATCTCGATCATTTGGAGCAAACGCGAGAAGCCGGTTCCGGTGACGACTGACAAGGCGACGCGGCGCACGATTGTGCAAACGGTTTCGGCGACGGGAAAAGTTCAGCCGGAAATCGAGGTGAAAATCTTCTGCGAGGTCGCGGGTGAGATCATTGAGTTGCCGGTGGAGGATGGCAAATCGGTGAAGAAGGGCGATCTGCTCGTCCATATCAAACCGGATTCATATAAAGCGTTGCTCGAACAGCAGGAGGCGGCGATCAGCTCGGCGAAAGCGACGAATTTGCAACAGAAGGCGTCGATGCAGAAAACGGAGCAGGATTTGAAACGCGCTGATGACATGTTCGCGAAGAAGGTGATGTCGATCCAGGAATACAACGCGGCGCAGGCGGCATCCGATATCGCGAAGAACACATTTGAAAGCTCGGTGCACGAAATCGAGCGGGCGCAGGCGGCGTCGAGCCAGGCGCGCGACCAACTTTCGAAGACGACGATTTATTCGCCGATCGATGGCACCGTCACGATCTTAACCAGCAAACTCGGTGAGCGCGTGGTGGCGACAGCGCAGTTCGCTGGCACGGAGATCATGCGCGTGGCTGATCTCAATCACATGGAAGCGCGCGTCGATGTGAATGAAAACGACGTCGTGAATGTGAAAGTTGGCGACAAGGCGAATGTGAAGATTGATGCCTACGGCGATCGCAAATTTCACGGCACCGTTTACCAAATCGCGAATACCGGAAAGACAACCGGCGCCGGCACGCAAGAGGAAGTGACGAACTTCGAGGTGAAGGTGCGCATCGATGATCACGATCTGATGTTGAAGCCGGGATTGAGCTGCACCGCGGACATCGAGACGAACATGGTGAAAGCCGTGGTCGCGGTGCCGATGCAGGCCGTGACCATTCGCACCGGCGACACGAATTTGAGCCCGGAGGAAATCGAAAAGAAAAAACAGAAAGCGGCCGCGCGCGACAAAGGCGACAACAACGCCGAGCTCGTGAACGAGAAGATGGAGAAGGCCGCGCAGAAGGAAGAGCGCGAGAAGTTGCAGAAAGTCGTGTTCGTCAAAAAAGGCAGCAAGGCGCACCTCTCTAAAGTGACGACCGGAATTTCCGACGACACGTTTACGGAAATCAAAAGCGGTGTGCAGCCGGGCGACGAAATTATTTCGGGAAGCTACAGCGCCATCAGCCGGAAATTGAAGGAAGGCGCGAAGGTAACCTACGACAAGGAAGCGGCGAAGTAGTTGTCGATCTTGCGATGGACGAGCGCGACTTCGTTAGGCCACGCGGCCCGATCGTCATCGATATCGAGAACATCACGAAAGATTACGTGATGGGCCAGGAGACCGTGCGCGCGTTGCGCGGCGTGTCGCTGCAGATTCATCGCAACGAATACATCGCCGTGATGGGGCCGAGCGGCAGCGGCAAATCGACGCTCATGAATATGCTCGGTTGTCTCGATACGCCGTCGTCGGGCCGATACGAATTCAACGGCCGCAATGTCGCGGAGATGGATGACGACGAGCTCGCGGCGATACGCAATCGCGAGATCGGTTTCGTGTTCCAGACGTTCAATCTTCTGCCAAGATCGACATCGTTACGTAACGTCGAGCTGCCGTTGATCTACGCTGGGATCGATCCGGACACACGCGAAGAACAGGCGGCGCAAGCGCTGATCGATGTCGGGCTCGGCGATCGAATGCAGCACAAGCCTAACGAACTCTCCGGCGGTCAGCGTCAGCGCGTCGCCATCGCCCGCGCGCTCGTGAACAAGCCGTCCATTATCCTCGCGGATGAGCCGACGGGAAATCTCGATTCGAAAACGGGCGAAGAAATCATGGCGTTGTTCGAGCATTTGTACCAGCGCGGCAACACCATCATTCTCGTCACGCATGAACGCGACATCGCTGCGCATGCGCGACGCACGGTGCATTTGCGGGATGGATTGATCGAAAGCGACGAAGTGAAACAAGATCGACAAGTACAAGATCGACATGAAGCGATTCCTGTATGAGGTGATTGAGAGCTGGCGCATCGCCGCCGCGCAGATGCGCTCGAACATGACGCGATCGACGTTGACCGCGCTCGGCGTCATCATCGGCATCATCGCGGTGACGTTGATGGGCACGGCGGTGAACGGCATCTCGACCGGGTTCGATAAAAGCATGGCCGTGCTCGGCGACGATGTGCTCTACGTCACGCAATGGCCGTGGAAGCCGGTGGATGATTGGTGGAATTATCGCGACCGCAAACGAATCAAAACCGAATACGCGGAGACGCTCAATCGCGTCATCTCGAAAACGCCGAACACGAATCTCGTCGTCGCCGTGCCGACATCGAATTTGTTTCGCTCGATCAAGTACGGCGGCAATCAAGTCGATAACGTGTTCGTTCTCGGAACGACTTCGGACTTCACGCTAACATCGACAATCGATTGTAAAGAAGGCCGCTTCTTCAGCGAAATCGAATCGCGCGGCGGCGCGAATGTCGTCGTGATCGGATACGACGTGGCCGATGCGTTGTTTCCGGCGGAAAGCCCGATCGACAAACAGGTGTTGATCAACGGCCAACTTTTCAAAGTCGTCGGCGTTAATTCGCGGCAGGGAACATTTCTCGGTTTGTTCAGCTGGGACTCGATGGTCGCGCTTCCGTTAGGCGCGTTTAACAAATATTTCAGCGGCAAAAGCGAATCGGACGTGCGCGTGAAAGTGAAAGACAAAACGAAAGTCAACGAAGCGAAGGATGAGTTGACCGGTTTGATGCGACGCGTGCGCGGATTGCAGCCGGAACAGAAAGACGATTTCTCGATCAACGAACAGCAGGCGTTCAAGAGCACGCTCGATCCGGTCAAAAACTCGATCGCGTTCGCGGGATTGTTCATCACTGGACTTTCGCTCTTCGTCGGCGCCATCGGCATCATGAACATCACGTTCGTGAGCGTGAAGGAACGCACGAAAGAAATCGGAACGCGCAAAGCGCTGGGCGCGCGGCGACGCACGATTCTGCTGCAATTCCTCATCGAATCGACCGCGCTCTGTTTGTTAGGCGGATTTATCGGACTCACCCTTGCCTTTCTGCTCTGCCTCGCGCTGGCGGCGGCCGTTCCGTCGTTTCCGATCCATTTTTCGATCGGGCTCGTGCTCGCCAGCATGATTGTCTCCGTCATCACCGGATTACTTTCAGGTTTCGCTCCGGCGTGGAGCGCATCGCGCCTCGATCCGGTGATAGCGCTGCGATACGAGTAAGATCGACATGCGATTCAGCGAGATCATCAAGATGGCGTGGAGCTCGTTAGGGGCGAACAAGCTCCGCTCCGCATTGACGATGATGGGGATCACCATCGGCGTCTTCTCGGTCATCTCGGTCATGACGGCGATCGGCGCGCTGCAATATTCCATCGAGAACGGAATCAGTTTTCTCGGTTCGAATATTTTTCAGTTTGCGAAGTATCCGGCCAACGTCGCGGCCGGCGGCGACGTGAAAGAGAAATATCGCAACCGCCAAAACATCACCTATCAGCAGGCGCAGCGTTATTTCCGTTTGATGGAGGGCGAAGCGCGCGAGATTTGCCTGAAATGTTTCGCCTACGAAGTGAAAGGCCAGGCGGTCTACAACGGCGTGAAGACGACGCCGAGTCTGCTCGTGGTCGGATCGAACCGCAGTTTTCTCACCGCCAACGCATTCACGCTCGGCTACGGCCGCAACCTCACCGATGAAGATGTCGATCTTTCACGGCGCGCCATCGTCGTCGGCAAAATGGTGGAGAAGCGTTTGTTCCCGCACGAAACACCCATCGGCAAAGTCATCCGCATGAGCGGCCACACCTACACCATCATCGGCGTGCTCGCGGAAAAAGGGACCGCGTTCGGCCAAAGCCAGGACGACATCTGCATCATGCCGATCACGCGCTTCTTCGAAGATTTCGGCGAAGCCAAACGCACGGTGAACATCGCGACGCAGGCATTCACGGCCGACACTTACAATCGCGCGTTCGACAAAGGCGTCAGCGCGATGCGTATCGCGCGCGGATTGAAAGCGGACCAGCCTAACGATTTCGAGATTTACACGAACGATTCGCTCAAGAGCGCGTTCGTGTCGGTCGCGGGATATGTGCGTGTCGGCGCGTTTGTCATCAGCTTCATCGCACTCGTCGCCGCCGGCATCGGCATCATGAACATTATGCTCGTGAGCGTGACCGAACGAACGAAAGAGATCGGCGTGCGCAAATCAATCGGCGCGCGCAGTCGCGATATTATGCGCCAGTTTCTGACCGAGGCGGTGTTCATCTCCGAAGCCGGTGGTGTTCTCGGGATTTTGTTAGGCATCATCGTGGGCGATCTGCTGGCGAAATGGCTGCACGCCGAGCTGATTTTCCCATACGGCTGGGCCATTGCCGGACTGCTTGTTTGTTCCGCGATCGGCATCGGGTTCGGCCTGTATCCGGCGTATCGCGCGGCCTCGCTCGATCCGATCGAAGCCCTGCGCTACGAATAGCGACACGGCCGCGCGGCTGTTCGCAACCGAAGAAGGCATACAAACTGCGCCACGCATGCGCTAAGCTCCTGTCTTCCTACGAATCTGTTGCCGTGCCCGCCCAATCTGCTCCTTCAACTGCAAGATCGACATCGTACGGCAGCATTCTGCTGGTCGAGGAATACGATGCGCTTGCCGCGGCCATTCGCTCGGCGCTGAAGAAATTTGCGCCGCAACACGCAGTTAATGTCGCGCGCACATTGAACGACGCGCTTTCCTCCATCGAAGCGACGACGCCGGACTTGATCATCATCGATTTCGATCCGTCATTCCCCGGCCTAACGAGCTTTTTGCTGCGCGCGCACCAAAATTGTCCGGACGCGCGCGGGATTATCATCGGCAGTGGAATCGACAGCAAAATTGCATCGGGTTTCCGCCGGTTCGGCGCCGTGCATTTTCTGCCGAAGCCGTACGACATCGCAGATTTCGGCGCGACCGTTCAAGTGTTGCTAGCGGACACGGCCGCGGAGACGAATGCGACTTTGCTCTCGTTAGGCATGGCCGACGTCGCGCTGGCGCAATGCGCCGGGGAACGAAGCACGCTGGTCGAAATTCAAGCGAACGGAAAGAGCGGCGAGATCCACATTCACGACGGCCAGATCGTTCACGCGAAAACCGGCAAACGAAAAAACGGCGCGGCGCTCGAGGAAATATTTACGTGGAGCAATGCGACGGCGACTGAAGCCGAGCTGCCGCGACCGGTCACGCGCAGCATTCGCGAAAATTGGATCGACATCTTCTTGGTGGCGTTGAAAGAACCGAAGCCGCGGCGAGTCGCTGCGAGAATCGAGCCTGTTGCAGCACCGCCCGTCGTCGCCCCGCCACCGCCGCGGCCCGCGCCAAAAACCGGAAAGAAAATCGTCGTGGTCGACGACACGGAGATGCTGCTCTTGTTCGTCGAAGACGCACTCGCAATTGCCGATCCGCAATTTCAAATCACGACCGCGCCCAACGGCATGACGGGTTTGAAGGAAATCGAAGCCCTGCGGCCCGATCTCGTATTGCTCGATTACAGCCTGCCCGACATCAACGGCGACGAAGTTTGCCGTCGTCTTCTCCACGATGAGCGCACCGCGCGCGTTCCCGTTCTCATGATGTCCGGACACGTTCCGGAAATGACGTCATCGGCCGAAAGTTTTTCCAAGATCTTCGCGTCGATCGCGAAACCATTCATGTCCGACGCGCTGGTCGCGCTCGTCCAGCAAACGCTTACGCTCGGTCTGCGCCCGCAGCCGAAACCGATTCCGGCAAAGCCAACGCCTCCGCCACCGCCGCCGGTCGTTAGGCCAACGCCACCGCCCATCATAGCAAAACGGAAGGTCGTTAGGGAAAAAACTCCGCCGCCTTCCCCAACGCCATTACCAACTCCGGCAAGATCGACAACTCCTCCTCCGCAACCCGAGCCGCAGAGATTTCCGACTGAGGCAGCGCCCCAAAAATTTATCACGCCGGTAATTTCGAAAGCCGGCAATGAAGTCGTACTCGGCCTTTACCTCGAAGTGATTGCAATGCGGCTCACGCCTGCGCTGCGCATGGGCACGATTCGCGCGCGGCCGTCATCACTCACCGTTTCGCTGCACGTTTCACCCGCGAGCATTCCCGCCGAAATCGCGTTTGAACTAGGTCGCACCGAACTGGACGCGAACAATCGCGTGACCAAGCTCCGTCTCGTTCCGACGCGTCGGCCGTTCGAGCGGCGCGAGACGCGCGCGGCGCTGGAAGTCGGCGCCCTCAATGTCGTGCCGCAAGATTCGCGCGGACAAGTTCAGCTCACGCCCAGTGCGAATTCCCCGATGACAATGCATTTGCTCGCGCATCTCGATCTCGCCGGCGTCGAGCTCTCAACCAGTTTCGGACTCGGCGAACTTATTTTGCAAAGCCGCTCGCAAACGGTCCGCGTCACGCTCGGCTCCGAACAAACCGGCGTGTTCTGTGAAATCGCCGGAGTCCGTCTCGACGCGCACGGCCGCATCGCCGAGATGCTGCTCAATCCGCTGAA
>JBEEGX010000016.1:0-10728 GCA_041167105.1 Verrucomicrobiota bacterium | reverse complement strand
TTGGCATTACTTTCCGCCTGCGGGATCACGAGCACGTGCCCATCGAGGCAGCTCCAGCAATAATCGGGAGGCGGCGGCGGATGGTCACAGCCGCAGTTAGGCGGACACGGCAAAGGCCACCACCAGCAATGCGGCGGTTGCGGCGGGCAAGCCGGGTGAGGTCCCGGAGGTCCGTGCCACGTGTAAGAATGGCTATTCGTTTCCCACCACCAGCCGCCCCCATCCTGCATCCAAACCCACTGGCAACAAGAATAGCACCACCTCCCGCCATCGACCGGCGTCGGGGTCAACAAGAAAGCATGCTTATCGCCGTTGATGGTAACGCCTTCACCAACGATGAGGCCGCAATCGTTAATGGTTTTGGCGACCGTCAGCACCTTGAAGTCGCTCTTGGAAAGATCGCAAAGCGTGTTGAGATCGAACATCTGCCCGTCGACGAAGAGAAAGGCGTGTTCGAAATTGTCGCTGGTGGTGGACGACCCAACGATCATCCCCGCTGTGTTGAAGTTTTGCTGGCCAGCGACACTGGCGGTGCTCGTGGTCCCGCCGAGCGTCCCCAAATCGGCGACGGTGTAGCTGAGCTGCGCCTGAGCCTTGCTGACGACACCAATGAAAACGAGAATTGCTGCGATCTTAAGTTTCATTTCTGACCTCTATCTTACGCGCGGGCCCTACGAACGCAGTTTCCCATGCGGAAAGGTCAGGCTTTTCTTCTCGAGACTCCTAACAAACTTAACGCCCGCCGAGGATTCGAGAAAAAAGATTTTATGTCAATCTAATACATTGATTTAGGAAATGAAACGCGGCCCGATTGTTCGTGAATTGATCGTTAGGCTTCCAAAACAATCATCGCCATCGCGTGATTATCGGTGTGACTCAACGTGATCAGCGCCTGCACGACCCCGCGCAAGATCGACAACTCCTTCGCCCCGCCTTCGAGCACGAGAAACGGTTCGCCACTTGGTTTCTTGTGCACATCGATGTCGCGCCAGCCCATTGCTTTTCCAATGCCGGTGCCGAACGCTTTCGAGACCGCTTCCTTCGCCGCAAATCGCGCCGCCAGATGTCGCGCCGGAAATTTCATCGACATCGAGTAATCGATTTCGCCCTGCGTGAAAACGCGATGCAGAAATTTTTCGCCGAAGCGGTCGAGCGAATGTTGAATACGCGCGACCTCAACGAAATCGACGCCGATGCCGATGATGCTCATCCGCGGTAAAGCTCCATCGCGCGCAACATTTCACGCACGGCGTCTTCCAGCCCAAGAAAAACGGCGCGCGCGATAATCGAGTGACCGATATTGAGCTCGCTCAGGTTTGGGATTTGCCTAACGAGCGCGATGTTGTCGTAATTGATGCCGTGGCCCGCGTTGACTTGGAGTTTTAGTTCGGCGGCGGCTTTGGCCGCGACCTGCAAATTATTCAACTCTTCCTGCACAATCTTTTCCGCGAACGCATTCGCCAGTTTGCCGGTGTGCAGCTCGACCATCTCGACGCCGAGCGTGCCGGCTGCGTCGATTTGCTCGAGCGTTGCATCGACAAACACGCTCACGCGAATCCCGGCGACATGCAGGCGTTCGATCGTCGGCTTCAATTCTTCGCCTAACGAGATGATGTCGAGCCCGCCTTCGGTCGTGACTTCTTCGCGCTTCTCCGGCACGAGACAGACTTCCTCCGGCCGAATGCGCAAGGCAACATCGACAATCTCCGGCGTATTGCCCATTTCGAGATTCAACTTCGTCATCACATTCTCGCGAAGCCGTTCGATGTCGCGGTCCTGCATGTGACGACGATCGCTGCGCAAATGCGCCACCAGTCCGTGAGCGCCGGCGCGCTCACACATGGCCGAGGCGGCGACGACATCGGGTTCGCAATTTTTCGATTCCGGCATGGTCGCGTAACGCGCCTGCCGCAAGGTCGCGACGTGGTCGATGTTCACTCCCAGCTTCAACATTTCGCGCTCACTGTAGCCTTCGCGCCGCCGCTTGCCACTCGGCCCCATTAACCGTAAGATCGACATCTTTCATTCCAGGAAACGTGAACCATTTCGCCGATCGCATCGCTGCTGAGGGATTGACCTTGCGCCGCCGCAAAACGGAGACGCTGCAGATCAATCTCGGCAAATTGTGCAATCTCACCTGCATGCATTGTCACGTCAGCGCGGGACCGAAGCGCACTGAAATCATGTCGCGCGAAACGATCGATCGCGTGATCCAGTGGCTCGCGCCCACCGACATTCCGATTGTCGATCTTACCGGCGGCTCACCGGAGATGAATCCGGACTTTCGTTATCTGGTCGAACGCGTGCGCGCGTTGAAACCGAATCGCAGAATCATCGACCGCTGCAATCTCACCATTCTGCGCGAGCGCGGTTACAGCGATTGGCTGCCGGAATTTCTCGCGGCGAAAAAGATCGAGCTCATCGCCTCGATGCCGTGTTACTCGCCGAAGAATATGAACTTGCAACGCGGCGATGAAGTATTCGAGCGCAGCATCGCGGCCTTGCGCGTGTTGAATCGGCTCGGTTATGGCGTAGCTGGCGGATTAAAGCTGCACCTCGTTTACAATCCGTTAGGCCCGTCGCTGCCGGCGTCGCAAACGGAATTGGAAATGGATTTCAAAACCGAGCTCGCCGCTGAATTCGGCATCGTCTTCAACAATCTTTACACCCTAACGAACGTTCCGGTCGGCCGCTTCGGGGCGTTCCTGAAATTCAACGGCAAGCTCGATCAATACATGGACCTGCTCATCGGCTCGTTCAATCCGCGCACGGTCGGGCGCTTGATGTGCCGGAGCACGGTCAGCGTTGGCTGGCGCGGTGAAGTTTACGATTGCGATTTCAATCAGCAGCTCGGGATGCAATGGCGCAACGGCAAGGAACTTTATCTCTGGGACATTGATCCCGCTAAGATCGACAATCGCGAAATCGCGACCGCGAACCATTGTCTCGCGTGCGCGGCCGGCGCCGGCTCGAGTTGCGGCGGCGCGCTCGTTTAATTATTCGAGCGGAAATTCAATCCGCTCTTCTTCGCGCGGAACAAGATTGTTTCGCGCGATGATTCGGGCGCAGGTATTCCAACGCAGCAACGCATCGTCGTTGCCGGCCGGACGAATCTGTTCCGCTTTCTCGAACCAATCCATCGCTTCGCGCAAAAGATCGTGCGCCTGGAAACGACAATCCGGCGCGTTTTGCCGAAGCTTCGCTTTGCCACAGCGCTCCGACCAAATTCCGCTGTAGTAAGCGCGTTCGTATTCGCTTTTGATGCGCGAGCGCAACTCTTTCGCTTGCGTGTCGCCGACGCTGTAGCCTTTTTCGAAACGATCGGTCAATGCGAGCAGAAGCGTGATGACGGCCTGCTGGTTTTCGGGATCGATCGCGAGGATGTCGTGACAAATGCTTTCCGCTTCGCCCGGTTCGTTGAGGAGACGATAACGCTCCGCTTTTTCGAGCGCGGCGGGAATCGCTTCCTTATGAAGTCGCTTTAGTTCCGACATTTGATTGTCGATCTTGCGTACGCTTTAGCCATCTCCAAATCCAGCCTAACGGATCGTAAAACTTGTCCACCACGCGTTCCTTCAATGGAATAATCCCGTTGTCTGTGATCTCGATATTTTCCGGACAAACCTTGGTGCAGCATTTCGTGATGTTGCAATAACCGATCCCATGCGCGTTGCGCAATTCCTCCGTGCGATCCTCAACATCGAGCGGGTGCATCTCGAGCGCGGCGGTGTAAATCAAAAAGCGCGGACCGACGAAGCGATCGTGCATGTGATGGTCGCGCAAGACGTGGCACACGTCCTGGCAAAGAAAGCATTCGATGCACTTTCGAAATTCCTGGACACGATCGATGTCCTCCTGCTGCATGCGCCACGTTCCGTCCGGCGCATCCGGCGGCCGCGGTTTGAATTTCTTGATTCGCTTCTTCACTTCAAAATTCCACGACACATCGGTGATCAGATCTTTCACCACCGGAAACGCTTTGATCGGCTCGACCGTGATCGGCTTGTCGATCGGTAATTCGCTTAGCCGCGCCATGCACATCAACTTCGGTATGCCGTTAATTTCAGCCGAGCACGAACCGCACTTCCCCGCTTTGCAATTCCAGCGACAGGCAAGATCGACAGCTTGGGTGCGTTGGATGTCGTGAACGGCGTCGAGCACGACCATGCCCTCCGAACATTCGGCGGAGTAATCCCGAAATTCGCCGGCCTTCGCGTCACCACGCCAAATTTTGAAATTGACCGTCTGCTCGCTCACTTCATCTCCTCGATTACTTGCTTGAGATAATCCGGCATCTCCGGCAGCGGCTCCAATCGAATCTGCATGGCGCCATCATCAGTTCGCGACGCGATCGTGTTCACTTTGGAAAACTTCTCGTCCTTGTTCGGGTAATCGTCGCGGAATTGCGCGCCGCGGCTTTCTTTGCGCTCGATGGCGGCGCGTGTGATCGCTTCCGAGACCGTGAGCAGATTTTTCAGATCGAGCGCGGTATGCCAGCCGGGATTGAATTCGCGGTGACCGATAACACCGGCGCGACTCGCGCGTTCGTTCAACTGCTGCAATTGCGCGAGCGCGTGCTGCATTTCCGATTCGGTGCGGACGATGCCGACGTTGTCCTGCATCAGCTCCTGCAAATCTTTTTGGATCTCGTAGGGATTTTCGCCGTCGCTTCGCTCAAACGGTTCGACTGCTTGGCGGGCGATGATGTCGATCTTGCCATTGTCGATCTTGCCTAACGAAGTCTGTTTCGCGAACTGCGCGGCGTGTTCGCCGGCGCGCTTGCCGAAAACCAAAAGATCCGACAACGAATTTCCACCGAGCCGATTCGCGCCATTGATTCCGGCGGCACATTCGCCCGCAGCGAACAATCCGGGCACGCGCGACATCTGCGTATCCGGATCGACGTGAATCCCGCCCATGATGTAATGCGTGGTCGGCCCGACTTCCATCGCTTGCTCGGTAATGTCGATGTCGGCCAGCTGTTTGAATTGGTGATACATGCTCGGGAGTTTGCGTTTGATGTGCTCGGGGGCGTTCGCCATTTTCGATTTGATCCAGGCGATGTCGAGAAAGACGCCGCCGTGCGGCGATCCCCTGCCCTGCTTGATCTCGCGCACGATGCAACGCGCGACGTGATCGCGTGTAAGCAATTCCGGTGGACGCCGCGCATTTTTGTCGCCGGTGCAATAACGCCAGCCTTCCTCTTCGCTGTCCGCGGTTTGAGCGCGATAATTTTCCGGGATGTCGTCGAACATGAAACGGCGGCCATGATTGTTCGTTAGGATTCCGCCTTCGCCGCGCACGCCTTCGGTGACGAGAATTCCGCGCACGCTTTGCGGCCACACCATTCCGGTCGGATGAAATTGGATGAACTCCATGTCGATCAATTCCGCGCCGGCGTCGTAGGCTAACGAGTGCCCGTCGCCGGTGTATTCCCAACTGTTGCTCGTGATTTTGTAAGCGCGCCCGATTCCGCCGGTCGCGAGCACGATCGCTTTCGCGCGAAAAATTTTGAATCGACCACGTTCGCGTTCGTAGCCGAATGCTCCAACGGCGCGGCCATCTTCATCGCGCAAGATCGACAATATCGTGTGCTCCATGAAGACATCGATGCCTTGATGCACACCGTGGTCCTGCAACGTGCGAATCATTTCCAGTCCGGTACGATCCCCGACATGCGCGAGTCGCGGATAGCGATGGCCGCCGAAATTTCTTTGCAGAATCCGCCCGTCTTTAGTGCGATCGAACACCGCGCCCCAGGCTTCCAATTCGCGGACGCGATCGGGCGCTTCCTGTGCGTGCAGCTCGGCCATGCGCCATTGATTGATGTACTGACCGCCACGCATGGTGTCCGCGAAATGCACTTTCCAATTATCGCGCTCGTCGACATTCGCGAGGGCGGCGGCAATCCCGCCTTCAGCCATGACGGTATGCGCTTTGCCTAACAATGATTTACAGACGAGGCCGACACGAACCGCGGCGGCCGATGCTTCGATAGCCGCGCGCAAGCCGGCGCCGCCGGCGCCGATTACGAGAACATCGTATTGTGCAGTTTCATAGTCGGCCATGCGGAATACGAAGCGTTAAAGTATCGAACACTTAAAAGCGAATTGAAACCGGCTTAATATTATTCACACGCAAAGGATCCATCAGCGCCGTAACCTTTAGTAGAGGGTGTGGGAACAGACGGCGTGCTGTTCGAGGAATGCCGGCACTGCGGCTGGCTTCGAAGCGTAATGAAATCGAATTTAAGGAGTTGATGGCAAGATCGACATCCACCAGTGAAGTCGTGACGGGACTCTCGCGCGCCATTCAGATCTTCGAGCCGCCGGCGGATGCGGTTTTCACGATTGAAGGCACGGCTCACCTGGCCAATGTGCCGCGTCGGACCATTTTAATTTACTGCAAGCATCGGCTCGTTTCACCAATCTTCGACCGAGACGGCGGCTATTATTTCGATCGCAACAGCATTCGCGCTTTGCGGCGGATCGAAGAATTGCGGCCGATCTGCGGGGATGATCTGGCCGGCATTAAAATCATTCTCGATCTTACGGACAAGTTGGAGCGATTGCATTCCGAAGTGCGCTCGCTCTCGCAACAATTTTCGTCACGAAAAAGTAAATCGAAATAGAAACCACGGAGGAAACGAAAATGAATGGAATTGAAGATAAGACAATAGGCGGGTGCGCCGACACGCTTCGCCGCAATTGGTGGTTGCTCGCACTGCGCGGTCTGGCCGCCGTGCTGTTTGGTGTGCTCGCTTTTATCTGGCCGGGAGTCACATTGCTCACGCTCGTCTGGCTATTCGGCGCGTTCGCGTTGGTGAACGGTATTTTATCGTTCGTCCTGGCCGCCAAGGCGCCGAAAGGTTTTCCGCGCTTCGGCAGCTTGATTCTCGGAGGTTTGCTCGGAATTCTTGCCGGGCTGCTTACGTTTGTGATGCCGGGAATTACCGCGCTTGGACTGCTGATTCTGATCGCGTCATGGGCAATGGTGACCGGCATCCTGGAAATCATTGCGGCGATAAAATTGCGAAAGGAAATCAGCAATGAATGGCTGCTTATTCTGGCTGGCCTGGCCTCAGTCGCGTTTGGCGTCGTGCTCTTGCTGCGACCAGCAGCCGGCGCCTTGGTGCTGGTCTGGTGGATCGGCGCGTATGCGCTTGTGTTCGGAATTTTATTGTTCGTGCTCGCTTTCCGCATGCGCAGCCTCGGGCACGGAACTCTTAGCGCGGCTTAAATCAGACGGAGATCGTGCCAGACGCCTAACGAACAGAGCCGCACGTAAACATCGCTGAAGCCGACCCAGAACAAACTCATCCATGCCCACATCATGTGGCGGCGATTCAAACAGCTGACGCAGCGATAGCACGCGAATGAAGATGTCGATCTTGCGAGATTATCGCGGAAGCCGCCGATGAGGTGGCGGAGCGAGTGGCAGCCGAAGGTGTATCCGCCTAACAAAACCACATTGACCGCGAGGACGAGCGTGCCGACGCCAATTCCAAATCCATTTGCGAACCACATCGCTTTCCAAACGTCGTAAGTCAGTATGCCGATGAAGATGAGCGCGACGTAAAGAAAATAGCGGTGCACGTTTTGCATGATGAGCGGAAACGAACGTTCGCCGAGATACGTCGCGCGCGGTTCGCCGACCGTGCACGCCGGCGGATCGGCCCAGAAGGCTTTGTAGTAAGCCCCTCTGTAATAATAACAGGTAAGCCGAAAGCCGCCGGGCGCCCATAGAATCAGCAACGCAGGCGAAAAGAAAAGAAAGCTCGGCCACCAAGTTGGTTTCGGTCCGAACCACGCATGCGGCGAGCTCCCGAAAAGTTCCGGCGAATAAAACGGCGAGACGTAATTGCCAAAATAATAATGCGCGCCCTGAAACGCGGCCCAGGTCGAATACACAATAAAGATCGACAATCCGCAGAAGACGAGCAGCGGTTGCGTCCACCAAACATCTGGGCGCATCGTTTCGCCGAATGAATTTTTTCTCGGCAGTGCGGCCGTCGCGGTCGATCCATTCATTCGCCGTTCGCTCCTTCAATCGGCAACTTTGCTTTCGTCCAGGCTTCCCAACTTCCCGGCACGTTCCACAATTCCTCGAAGCCTTCCTCTTTCAAAATGCTGGCAGCGATGCTGGCGCGATAACCACTCGCGCAGTAAACCGCCGTCGGCTTCGCACGATCGAGCTCGCCGATGCGCTTGCGCAGCTCGGGCAAGAAAATGTGACGCGCGCCCGGCACGCGCCCCTTTTTCCATTCGCGCGGCGAACGAACATCGACAATCTGCAATTCGCTTTTGCGCTTGTTCAACTCGTGCACGCCCATCTGCATGACCTGCACCTGTTCAAAGCCGGCAGCGTCCCATGCTTTCATTCCGCCGACGAGATAGCCCGCGAATTTCGAATAACCGGTGCGAATGAAAAGCCTAACGACATCCTCGAGATCGTTTTCACTTTCGAGCACGAGAAGAATCGGCTCATTCGACGCCAGCATCCATCCGGCCCAGATCGACAAGACCGGCGATCCACCGATGTTCAATGCGCCGCGAATATGCCCGCCGCCGAAGGCCAGCATCGTGCGCGTATCGACCAACGTGCCGTTTTTTTTCTCGTTCGCTTCCTTGTACGCTTTCGGCGGCAACGCCGGAACGCGCGGAAGACCACCAAGAATTTCCGGCCCTTTCGCGTTCAATTTTTTCATGATCGGATAATAATGCGGGACTGGTGGCGCTGTTTCCTTCGCGTACTCGGTGAAGCTCTTCACGTCGGGGAACTGGAGAAATTTGTTGAACTTCCGCTCGTAACCAATCGAGCTGCTTAGACGCTCCCCGATGTCCGCGCCGCACGGCGAACCCGCGCCGTGGTTGGGATAAATCATCACGTGATCCGGCAGCTTGAGATAAAATTCGCTTAAGGTTTGAAACTGTTGCGCCGCCAACTCATCGGTCTGATCCGCGCCTAACAAGTCCGGCCGACCCGCGGAAGAAACGAAAAGCGAATCGCCGGTCAACACACCCCACGGCGTCTCCGGATGATCTGCCTCCGCCAGCAAATACGAAATGTGCTCCGGCGTGTGTCCCGGCGTGTGTCGCGCCGTGATCAGCGTCTCGCCGAACGTGAACTGATCCCCGTTCTGCAACTTCTCGTGTTCGAACTCGTATTTCGCTCCGCCTTCATGACTCACGTAAATGTTCGCCGAATCGAGACGCGATTGCAGCTCGCGCGAACCGCTGACGAGATCGGCGTGGATGTGTGTTTCGAAAATGTGCGTGATCGCCACCTTCGCTTCACGCGCCATGTCGATGTAAATATCGACGTCCGGCCGCGGATCAAAAATGGCGGCGATGCCTTCCTCATCGTCGCCGAGCAAATAGGAAAGCTCCGCGATGCCTTCGGTCTGAATGGTTTTGAAGACGAGCGACATCGCGTCAGGATTTAACGCAAGATCGACATCTACTCAATCGTGACATTGATCGGCAGCAGATGATTGATCATGTAGGTGCCGCGGTTCCAATCGCGCTCGACCGGCTGAGTTTGGCCCCGCGAATCAAAGGCGCGCGCGATCAATGTCGCTGAACCTCGCTCAGGCGTTCGCCAATTGTATTCCCACAATCGCCACGCGTTTGGTTTGGATTCGCCGAGCAACTTCACTTTGTTCCATGTCGATCCTCCATCGGCACTCAGCTCGACCTTGCCGATCTCGCCGCTTGTCCAAGCCGCGCCGTGAACGCGCACATTCGAATTCGCTGGAACACTGTCGCCATCCATCGGGCGGGCGATTTGCGCCTTGGTTTGCATTTCGCTCAGCGGCGCAAGCTCACCGTTTTTCCAAAACGCGTAATCGAGCGTTTGGTAGTAACCGTTGAACGGACGATCTGCGACGATGATGCGCGTCAGCCATTTGATCGACGCCATCGCGTACCAACCGGGCACAATCGCGCGCAACGGCGCGCCGTGTTCTGGCGCAAGATCGACATCGTTCATTCGATAGACGAGCAACACGTCTTCGCGCGCTTTCGTTAGCGGAATGCTGCGCGCGAATTTCACTTTTCCGCGCGGCGCTTTCGGATCTTCCAGCTCGCCTTCGTCCGCGCCTTCGAAAATTATCTCGTGCGCGTTCGACTTGAGTCCCGCGCGATCGAGCAAGATCGACAATGGAATTCCAGTCCAACTCGCAGTACCGACCGCGCCGAGCGCCCATTGCACGCCTTTCACTTTCGGCTCGAGAAAATCGCGATTGTTCCCGGCGCATTCGAGCGTGACCGGAATCGTTCTCGTTTCCAATTTGCTCAATTCATCGAACGAAATGTCGAACGGCTTCTCCACTTCGCCTAAGATCGACAATCGCCATTTCTTTTTGTCGATCTTCGGAATCGGGAAATGTGTGCGCACATAAAAGCGCTCAGTCGGCGTAATAAAACCGTCGAGATTTTCGAACGGCGCTTCCAGATTGAGCGGCTCTTCGCTGCGAATGATTCTCCCGTCATGCCGTTGTCGATCTTTCATTCGAGGATCAGCGCGCTGAATTGTTTCGCGAAATGACGAACGCGCAACTGTAAAGTCGCGCGTTCCATCATCCGCACCGAAAGCGGCGCGGCCCATTAACTGGCCGAGTTAGAATCCGTAGATCAAACTGAAGCTGGCGTTGTGCTCTCTCAATTCCATCTCGCTGTGGCCGGTACTAAAGTCCACCTCCGTACTTTCGCGGTCAAAGCCGACATC
>JBEEGX010000015.1:0-3559 GCA_041167105.1 Verrucomicrobiota bacterium | reverse complement strand
GGCGCAGAACCAATCCCAACCAGCGAGACAATCAGTGACCTCCGCGTCGGACATTTGGCTGCGAATCTGTTCAGTGAGAGCGTGGAAGGTCGGGTTCTCGTGGTGTGCTTCGACACTAGGTCGCTGAAGGCAGGTTTCGCAGATCGGATGAGACTGCCGATAGGAAGTCTTTGCCGGTTTGCAGCGATCGCGCATCGCGCGAACGATGCGCTGCCAATCCGTTTGTGGAGGTGCTAAGCATTTTGTCCAAGACACGCCATGCCAACCGATTTGTCGCGGCGCAGCGGCGACGGAAAAGTCGCCTTCCAGAAGATACGCTTTGTAATGGCGAAGCTTGCGAAAGCGGAAAGGCCGTAAACCGCGGCGCGAACAGAAGTAGTGTCGCTCCGCGACAAGTTCACTAAGAAGCGTGCTCTCGAAGGGTGTATCGAAAGGCTGTGGGTCGATCACTGCGCGAATCGCGTCTTCGGCGGCTTCCTTAGTGGCGAACTGTCGCCAGAATTGCGCGGGTCTAGGCATCTAACGAGACGGAGCTGAGCCACCGCTGGCGGCGGCGAGTGTGGCAAACGTCGAGAGCAGTTTCATAGAATCAAATGTGGACTTCACAACGGCCAGCGGTTGGCTCCAGCGATTGGTTAGATGGTTTGCGTGGCATCATCTCGGACGCTCTTGCTGGAAGTTCCATTTGTTGTGCGTGACTTTCATGTCCGCGATATCGGCGGGATCAAACGGTATGTCCACATGGCCTCGAACTTCACCGACGAGCTCGCTCTGAATAACAGCGACGTCTCGAATGATGCGGCCATCCCGGAGCGTGACGTCCACGATCTGATAGGTCATGCCCGTCTCCGGCTGTTTCTGGAGAAACTTGCTCCAATGTTCTGGAAGACGCGGCTTCTCCATCTAACTATGATTAGACGAACATTCGCCTTTAAATACGAACAATTGTTCGCCTAATTCCGAGCGGTTTATACTTCGGTTAACGACCAGAACTTTGCGAAGGCGCCCGGCCAGGTGCGATCGACTACGCTGGCGCGCGCTTGTTCGCCCATGCGCACACGTAGTTGTCGATCTTGCACGAGTCGGCGCACGGCCGCGGTGAAATCTTCCACGTCGTGCGATTTGGTGACGAGACCGTTCGCCTCGTTTTGCACGAGCTCTTTCGGTCCGCCGGAATCGGAGACAACAACCGGAACGCCGGAGGCCTGCGCTTCGATGATGACGTTGCCGAAGGTGTCGGTCGTGCTCGGAAAAACGAAAACGTCGGCGGACGCGTATGCGATCGCGAGTTCTTTGCCGCGCAATGTGCCGGTGAAACACGCTTCCGGTAAAATTTCCGCCAGCGCCTGCGCGTAAGGCCCCTCGCCGACCACGAACAATTTCACCGGCAATTTTTCGTCGCGCAGTTTGCGATACGCGCTCGCCAGCACATCGAGATCTTTTTCCTTCGAGACGCGGCCGACATAAAGCAATCGCACTTCGCCGTTCATCGGCTGGAATTTTCGCCAGAAGTTTTCGTCGCGACGTTGCGGCGTGAAAAGATCGACATCGAGTCCGCGCGGCAAAATTTTCAGCTTCGCTTCATCGAAGCCGCGTTTGATCCAGCTCTGCCGATATTCCTCCGAGTTCACGAAGACGGTGTCGACCTGTCCGTAAAACCAATGCATGTAACTCCACGCCACGCTCTCGAGGAAACTGTCCTCAGTCAGGATGCGGATGTATTGCGGGAAATCGGTGTGATATATCGCGCTCGTTTGCAGATTCAATAATTTCGCGGCGAGCAAGGCCGTTAGGCCAATTGGGCCCGGCGTGCTGATGATGATCTCGCTGAATCCTTCGCGCTGAATGTAATCGAGCATCTGCAGAATCGGCGGGAAGGTCAGTTTTTGCAGCTCGTATTCCGGCAGCTCGAACTCGCCGATCGGCGCGAAGTTCTTCAAAGGGATATTGTCGATCTTGCACTCGCTGCGCGAGGTCACCACGGTCAGGTCTTTGCCCGCGGCCGCGCCCGCCGCCGTCATTTTGTGAATGGTGGTGGCGACGCCGTTCACATCTTCGAGCGTATCGGTAAACCACGCGCGCTTGTTGTTCTGCAACGCTGTTGGAATCGCGCCGGTCATCTCGCGAAAAACTTCGCGCAACCATTTCCGGGACGGCGCTTGCGAATGAAATCCGTAAATGTAGGGCGCGAGCATGACGAGTATCGGCACGACCGCGCTCACCGCCTGCATTCCTTCGACCACGTTGCCGCTGCCGAGTTGCTGTACGAATTTGTTGAACAAGCGAAACGCGAGTTGCTCCGCGACCGTGTTCGCCATGAGAAACGTTTTGCGCTCGGGCTCGATCGCTTCGTCGGCTTTCGCTTCCGCTTGTTGAAACTGAGTTGAGAGCTCTTTCCAGAGCGACATATTCGCCGGCTTCATCATTTCGAAAATTTTTCCGGTGGCGACGCCTTGCGCGAACACTGTCGCTTTGTCTTTCAACGACAGCTCGGTCGGATCGCGGCCTTCCATGAAGCGCGAGAACATTTGCTCGATCAATTTTCCGGTCGGCCCCAGCTTTTCCGGCAAACGGTCCTGAATGAACGCCGAAAGCGTGTTGTAAAATCCGTGCGACAACTGGAGCGGCGTGCCGCCTTTGCCGCGCGGCTCGCACGCGCCGTCGCGAATGCGCGCGAGAAATTCCGTTGTCGATCTTGCGCGGGGCGTTTCGGTGAACGCGGACGCGACGAATTGCCCACCGTGATCGTCCGAGCCGGCCACGAAAATCTTTTTCCACGGCTCCGGATGCGTCGGCCAGAGATCGTGCTTGTTCGCGTAGATGTCGATCTTCTCCGGGGTAAGATTGCCTAACAATTCTTGTGCAAGATCGCTCAGCAATGCGTCGCGCAATCCGTTGATCGCCTCGAAGCGTTTGAAAAGCAGAATGAGTCGCTCGAGATGCGACGAGGTCAATTTGCCGTTGATGCTGTAAAGCGGGTGCGCGACCGCGTGCACGATGTGCTGCGTTTGCAGGTAACGCTGCAAATCGAAAATGTTTTCGCGAAGATCGACAATCGCCGCGTGCTGCGCTTCCGAGATTCCCCAGACCAGGATGTGAATCTTGCAGGGATCGCCCGGAAAATAAGTCGTGACCTGTTCGCTCGCGAATGTATTCGGCAAATCGGCGATCGTTAGGCAACCTTCTATCGTGTCGTGATCGGTGATGGTGACGAAATCCATCCCGCGCTCGCGCAGTTGGCGGTAAAGCTCGCGCGGATCGGAATAGCTGTCGGGGAAATCGAACCGGCGAAAAAGCCATTCCTCCGAGCGCGCGCTGAAACGCGAATGAATGTGAAGGTCGCACTTGCTCATTTGTTATGCTTGCGCGGCGTTGACGCGCTGTTCCGCAATCCAATCCCGATATGTCGTCGGCGTCCTCACCTTCGCCCCTTCATCTATTAAATCGAGTATCTGCCCCCAAATGCGCGGGTATTGCCGGTCCGGCGGATGAATACTCACGCGCAAAAGCGCCGCGGTCCGCAGCAAACGCACGAGCGTTCCGTTCCAGAATATACTTG
>JBEEGX010000014.1:0-34211 GCA_041167105.1 Verrucomicrobiota bacterium | reverse complement strand
CGCCGGATAAATTGGCGTGATCCGCCGAAAATGAATCGACATGTCTTCGTCCTCTTCGATCACTTCGAACTCGGGATGATTCATGACCAGCCGCTTGCCACTCAGTTTCGGTTTCCCGAATACGACGAGCCGCTGTCCGCTCGCGATCATCTTTTGCACGTAATGCAGATTGAACCAGCGCAACGTCAGCGGCTGAGTGAGTGCATTTGAATTCGTCTCCTCGAGCGTCGCCTCGAAAATTTTCTTCCATCCGCCAAATCGCCGCACCGACGTCTTGGTCACTTCGCCGCACAAACAAATCGGCGTCTCCGATTCCTCGTGCGGAAAATGCGGGAACTCATGTCGATCTTCGTAGCGCCGCGGATAATGCGTGAGCAAATCCTCCACCGTCGTTAGGCCGAGCCGGCGCAGGGCCGTGACCTTCGGCCGCGGAATCCAATCCAGCTCCTCGATTGGCTGCGAAATCTCGATCATTCGATGGGTCCTGACTGACGCACCGCTTCGATATGCATCGCCACCAACATTTCGCCATCGCCGAAATTGTCCGCGCAAATCTTGAATGCAATGTCCCACGGCGCCGGCGGTAATGTCATGGTCGCGCCGTCAAAAAACATGGCGCGGCGATGATGCTTTCCCTGACCAATGCGCAACTTCAGGTGCTTGGCTTTTATGATTTGGGGCGGAGCCACTGGCGTAATTTCGCGCGCGAAAAAAATCGGCTGCCGGTTTCCATTTCCGAACGGCTGCAGCATTTCATGCCAGCGCAAAAGATCGACATCGACTTCGGCCAGGGCCAATTCGTGATCGAGACGTAATCGCGGCTGCAAAAGCTCCTCCGACAACATTTCGGCCGCGGCAGCGCGAAATTCCTCGGCGAAAAGATCGACATCTTCTTCGCGAATCGTCAGCCCAGCCGCCATTTCGTGTCCGCCGAACTTTTGCAGCCGGTTCGCGCAACGCTTCAGCGCATCGACCAGATTCAATCCCTCAATACTTCGCCCGCTTCCTTTTCCGATTCCGTTCTCGATCCCGATGACAATTGTCGGTCGATGATATTTCCGCGTCAGACGCGACGCGACAATGCCGAGCACACCGGGATGCCAGCCGCGCTCTGCCACCACAATCGCCGCCTGCATGTCGATCTTGCTCTTGTCGATCTTCTCGTCGGCCGCGGCGAAAATTTGTTTCTCCACTTCCTGCCGCTCGCGATTTTGTTGATCGAGAAACTGCGCTAGCGTCTCCGCTTCGGCTTCATCCTTTGTCAGCAGCAGTCGCAAAGATTTTTCCGCAGTCGTTAGTCTGCCCGCCGCATTCAATCGCGGCCCGAGGCGATAACCGATGTCCTCGGTCAGAATCGGCGCGCGCACGCCGGAGACTTGCATCAACTTGCGCAGGCCAATTCTTGTCGATCTTGCAATCTCAATCGCACCGCGTTGCACGAGGGTGCGGTTCTCGCCGTGCAACGGCACGATGTCCGCAACCGTTCCGAGCGCGACCAGATCGAGCTGCGATTTGAAATCGAAATTCGCCAGCGGCCGCGTCTTCAGCATGGCGTGGCAAAGTTTGAAGACGACGCCCGCGCTGCAGAGATACTCAAACGTCCGGTCGCCGATCTTCGGATTGACCAGCGCAACGCACTTCGGTAATTCCGATTTCGGCTCGTGGTGATCGAGCACGATCACGTCGATGCCACGTTGCGTAAGATCGACAATCTCATTCACGGACGACGTGCCGCAGTCCACGGCGATGAGCAATTGCGGCCGATGTTGCTCCACGCAGCGCGCGATGCTTTCGGCGCTGAGACCGTAGCCTTCCTCCATGCGCAATGGCAAAAACAATTCCGGCGTCCCGCCATGCGCGCGCAGCATTTCGCCTAACAAGGCCAGCGACGTGACGCCATCGACATCGTAATCGCCGAACAACACGACGCGCTCATGTCGATCTAGCGCCGCGAAAATGCGCGCGACCGCTTCGTCCATTTGCGGAAGCAAAAATGGATCGGACAACGATTTCAGGCGCGGTTGAAGAAATGCGTCTACGTCATCGCGCGTGCGAAACCCTTTGCGCAAAAGCAAACGCGCGATGCATTCGGCGCCGCAAATTTCGCTCCAGGCGATGACGCCGCCATTCAGCTCTTCACGCGGCGCGATGATCCATCGACTTTGCACCGCTTACTTTAGTCGCGCGCGATTTTCTGACAAGATCGACAATCGCATTTCAGCCGCGCACGAGGACGACATAGCTGCGTTGTTTTTCATCGATGTTCTCGGTCGCGCGCAAATTCGATAAGGTCGCGCCGCGAAGCCGCGGGTGAATCTGCGGCAAATCGATTGTCTCAATCACGAGCGCGTCAACCTCGCCCGCATTCCACATCGCGATCGCGCGCTCGGCATCGACGAATTGCGTGCGGTCGAGATACAGAAGCAATGCGCCATCGTGCGCGGTGACGACTTCGTAACGCCAGTGATTTGCCTGCGCCGCGCTTCGCACTTCCTTTCCAAATTTCGCCAGCGAATCGCGCTGATCGCGAAAGCCGCGATAAATCTTGCCGTAACCGTAATAGGAGAACGAAAGCAAGATCGACAATAACAAGGCGGCGACGAACCAGCGCGCGCGCGATTTCATGCTGTTGTATTGCGCGGCGACGAGCAAACAAAACGGCGGGATGACCGGAAAGATGCGGTCGATGCGTTTCGAGGGGACCAACGACATCACGATGAGTCCCGCGAGACTCCAGCAGATGAGCCACCACGTCGCCGGCGAAAGTTTTTGAATGGCGCGACGGAGCGCTTGTCGATCTTGCATGGAATATAAGATCGACATCAGCAGCAGCAATTCGCTCCACGGCGCGAATTTTTGAAGCAGATGCGCAACATAATAATATAACGGATGCGGGTCTTGCTCGGCCCTGCTGAAGCGTCCGAGGAATTCATGCACGACGACCTGCTGATAAAAATCCGGTTGGGTGACGATTCCGCCTATTACCCAGATAAGAAAAAGGCCTAACGAAATCAGCCACGGCCACCAACCGCACCAGATGTTTTTCGTGCGCCCATTAGACCAAAGCCAGCGGTAAGCGGCAATTCCCGGCAAGAGGAACGCGTAAACGATCGGCCCTTTGATGAAGACGGCGAGCGTGAGCAACACGCAGGCGAGAATGCGATCGCGCCGTGTCCATGGCGCGTTCGTGCGCACTTTCTCGAGAATTTGCGCGCCGAGCAGAAAGACGATGAGCGCCAGTGGAACGTCGGTTCGGGCGAGAGTCGCGAGCCGCGGCGTTAGAGTATTGAAAGCGAAGGCTGAGAGCGCGAGCAGCGACGCTTCGATGCCAAAAGTTTTCCGGGCCGTGCGAACGAGCGCGAGCGCGAGCAACATCGCCGCGATTGCCGACGGAAATCGCCATGCGAAATTCCACGACCGCGTGACCGCATATGTCGCGGCTGAGATCCAGGGAACAAGCGGCGGCTTGGTCGCCTCGCGCTCTTCGCGGCGCGTGCGCGGCGCCTGCTGATAAAACCAGCGGCCTTGCTTGACCATTTGAAACGACGCGAGCGCCTGGCGCTCCTGCGAATATTCGTCGAGCTGCCAGGGCACGTTCGCCGTCGAAAAAATGAGCGCGACAAGAATCCCGACGAGCCACCATGTCGATCTTCGCTCGAATAACGTTGAATCTGCGATTTCCATGGGCAAAATCGCCGCCATGTTAACGTCCGCGCTGCGACAAGACAAACCTGCTGCAATTCTTTTCCTTGCTCTCGCGATGTCGTTAGGCTTCGCCGGCTGCACACTATTAAATCCATTCGAGCCGCTGCCGGCATCGAAGCGGACGAGCTCTGGGCCTACGAGTCCGGTGCTGCATGGCGAGAAGGAAACGTTCACCGGCAAGGTCGTGCTTGCGGCCGAAGGTTATCGGCTGAAACTCAGCGACTCGGAGGAATCGGTTCGGTTAACTCGCGCGAAACGCGCCAGCGAATTCGCCAAAGACGAAGTCGGCTTGCGAAAATATTATGAAAAGACGCTGGCGGTGCGCGGGAAACGCGAAGGCGAATGGTTGTGGGACGCGGAGATCGTCGGGCAATGGAACAGGCCGGGCGAATCGCAGGGGGCTAACTTGCTCGCGCCGCCCGCCGGCGGCCAATAACGCGCTCGGCCAAACGTTTTGCGTCAAACGGCGCATGCACTTTGGCGTCGTTGTCGAAATAAACGAATGTATCTCGCGTGCGGTTGTCGATCTTGCGCGGCCTAACGAGCTTCGCGTTGCGCGGCTGTTTGCCCTCGCGCCAATGCTCGATGCGATTCGCCCACCAATCGAGCTCGCGGTCGGTGTAACCGCTCACGTAAAGTTGCTCGGCGCCGTGGAGACGAATGTAAACGAAATCGGCGGTGAGCTCCTCGACGTAAGGCCATTTGCCGGCGGTGTCGGCAAAGACGAACGCGATCTTTTGTTCCTCTAACAAATCGAAAAACTCCGGCGTGAGAAAAGTCAGATGCCGCACTTCGATGCAGTGACGCAGCGGCCGTACCTTGTCGATCTTTGTCCACGCGCGCGTTTTTAATTTCGCATCGTGCAACTTCGCCACGTTGGCGGCGTGTTCGGTGTCGCGCGGCAGTAATTCGAAGAATTTGCGCAACCGTTCGGGATTGAATCCGAAGTTCGGCGGTAGTTGCCAAAGAATCGGCCCCAGTTTGGCGCGGAGCGCGAGCACGCCGGAGGCAAAGAAATTTCCGAGCGGCGCTTCGACGTCGCGCAGCTTTTTCATGTGCGTGATGAAACGCGGACCTTTGACCGCGAAGACGAAATCGTCCGGCGTTTCGTCATGCCAGCGCTGATAACTCGACGGCAGTTGCAACGAATAGAACGAGCCGTTGATCTCGATGGAATTGAAGGTTCGACTGGCGAATTCGAGCTCGCGACGTTGCGCCAAATCTTTCGGATAGAATTTCCCGCGCCAGCCAGCGTAACGCCAACCGGAGATGCCGATGCGGAGTTCTAGACCAACTCGAGCGCGGGCGGATGCATTGCAATGAGATTGAGATCG
The DNA here is from genome assembly GCA_041167105.1 of Verrucomicrobiota bacterium. Classification (GTDB taxonomy): domain Bacteria; phylum Verrucomicrobiota; class Verrucomicrobiia; order Chthoniobacterales; family UBA10450; genus JAJPGZ01. Next base: position 29,172 of record JBEEGX010000014.1, on the reverse strand, counting down.
GCGCATGCTTCGGCAAATTTTTGGAGACCGGCTTTCTCGCGCTCTCCAAATGTAAATCGAAGGTTCTCCCGAAAATAGCGGCGACAAAATTCAGGATCGAACTGGCTTTGCTCCGAAATGACATTGTCGATCTTGCGCAGATTTTCGTCGCGTATCGCTCGCAATTCGTCGGCAATCGTCACGTCAGTCACTTCCGGTCTCACCAGCCAGAGAGCGTAGACGAATGGAAGAGCGGTTAGGCGTTTCCATTCTTCGCCGAGGTCCCAGAACTGAAACTCCGGATGCGTCTCACGAAATCGGATCGCGTTATCGCCGATGAGCAACTGCGCAGCAGATGTCGATCTTGCGATAAGCCGCGGCTTCAATCCGCGCTTTGCGAGAAGGATTCGCAGAAGATTTATCGACGTTTCGGAAGCGGGATCGAGCTCGATCTCGCTGATGCGTGAGAGTTCGTCGCGATGGGCGACGACGACGCTGTAGACCGGGCCGTCCGACGCGATGGCGATGTCGTCGATGATCCGGTAGATCGGATTGCGGAGGTATTCGAAGCTGGAGACGAGCGCGACATCGAGCGCACCGGCCGCGAGTTTGCGGCAGAGCGTGGAGGGATTGTCGAAAAGAACTTCGCCGGGCCAGCCGTGAATGAGCGGACGGGCGTTGAGAAACTTAACGCAGCCAACTCGCGGCCGAAGATGTCGATCTTGCACCAGTCAAGCGCAAGCGAGCTCGGCTTCGGGTGATTCGATCTGCTTCGGCGAACGATCGCGCGGTTTGATGTGGCGATAGTAACTGTCGCGCTGGACCGGTTCGCGGCCGGCTTCGCGAATGACGTGCTCGAGAGTGGCGACGGTCTGTTCCTGCGGCGTAGTTGCGCCGGCCATGTGGAAGATTTTTTCCTCAATGATGGTGCCGTGGAGATCGTCAACGCCGTAGCTGAGCGAGATTTGAGCGAGCGGAAGACCCATGCTGACCCAATAGGCAGTGAGGTGATCGATGTTATCGAGGTAGACGCGGCTGACGGCGAGATTGCGCAACTGCTCGAAGGCGCTCGCGGCTTTTATGTGGGAAAGAATTGTCGTCTGCGGCTCGAATGCGAATGGAACGAAGCCGGTGAAACCGGCGGTTTCGTCTTGAAGCTCGCGCAGTTGGCGCAAATGATCGACGCGTTGTTCGAGCGTTTCGATGTGACCGTAGAGCATGGTGGAGGTGCTGCGGCCGCCCATGCTGTGCCAGGTACGATGGGTATCGAGCCATTCCTCGGCCGTTTCTTTGCCGCGGCAAATCTCGTCGCGCACCGTAGCATCGAAAATTTCCGCGCCGCCGCCAGTGATGGAACCGAGGCCGGCGTCGCGCAATAAGGCGAGCGTTTCGTCGATCGGCATTTTGAAGATGCGATTAGCGAAGTGGCGAATCTCGATGGCGGTGAAAGCTTTGATGTGAAGATCAGGATCGAGGGCGCGTAATTGCCGGAGAAGATCGAGATACCACTCCTTCTTTAATGTCGGATGCAAACCTCCGACCATGTGCACTTCGGTCACGCCATGTTGCAGCGCATCGCGCACCGCGCCCACGATTTCATCGATCGCGTACTCAAAGGCGTGCGGGTCGCGTTTGCGCGCGGCGAAAGCGCAGAACTGGCAGGAAAGCACGCAGACATTTGAGTAGTTGATGTAGCGATTGTGGATGTAGGTCGCGATATTACCGTTCTTCCGCTCGCGCACGGCGCTGGCGAGAATGCCGAGCGCGTTGAGATCGTTGCAGCGATAAAGCTCGAGCGCGTCGCTGTCGGAAATGCGCGCGGCGGCCTCCACCTTTTCGGCGATGGGTCTGAGCTGTGTCGGGATGAGTCGAAGATTCATGCGTCGCACACGGCGAGCGTGACATGTCGATCTTAGCACATGTCGATCTTAGAATGCACGGCACGTTTGGGGGTTGCAACAAAAAGGACGATCCTCCGTCGAAATAACGATGGCGAAGGAAACCAAACCCGATTCCGAAGACGCTGAAGACGTTCGCCTAATGCAACTGGTCGCGCGCGGGGACACGGCGGCGTTCGAGGAACTGGTCGGGCGGCATCAGGCGCTCGTCATCGGCACCGTCGCGCGCATGCTCGGGAGTAACTCCGACGTGGAAGACATCGCGCAACAGGTGTTTGTGCGGGTGTGGCGGAGCGCGCCACGATACCAACCGCGCGCGAAATTCACGACGTGGCTGCTCAAGATCACGCGCAACCTCGTGTTCAACGAAATGCGGCGAACGAAACGGCATACGCATGTGCCGATGCAAACGGAACCGGGCGCGGAGGAGATTCCAATCAAGGATGAAAATGTGCAGGAGCCGGACGCGGCGTTGCTCGAACATGAGCTGCAGGAAGAGATCGAGAAGGCGATTGTCGATCTTCCGGACACGCAGCGCATGGCCGTGGTGTTGCGGCGTTACGAGGACCTGAGCTACGAAGACATCGCCGAAGTGTTGAGTCTTTCCGTGCCGGCGGTGAAGAGTCTGTTGTTTCGCGCGCGGACGGAATTGCGGGCGCGTTTAACGAATTATCTGAAGGGATAAACAAAGAGGGCGGACGCCGAAGCATCCGCCCCCTCTCAACCCCACATCTTGCAAATTTATTCGTCGCGCGTGCCGGCCGAGCTCTTGAAGTCCACTCGTGCCGCATCGCTCTCCGGACCGCTCACCGGCGGCGGCGGCACACCCGGTTTCGGGTAGTCAGCCGCGAGCTGGCGTTGCGGCGTCGGGACTAATCGCACGGCGCCTTTGGCGTTGTTACGCCAGCCGTTCGGATCGGCATATTCTTCGCCGCTGTGATGCAAGCCGGCGACTTGATCTTCCAAGCCGGTGCCGTAGCGCGAATCAAGAATCGTCGGCGTCACGAACACAAGCAGGTTGCGTTTCGTGCGAGCTTTGAGCTTTTCCTGGAAGGCATAGCCAAGGATCGGGATATCGCCCAGGATCGGAACTTTGTTCGCAGCTTTGGTTTGTTCGTCCTGAAGCAGACCGCCGATGGCGAGCGTGTCGCCGCTTTTGATGAGCACGTTGGAATCGAGCGTGCGCTTGTCGATGATCGGGCTGGCCACGGTCGCACCAGCGAAGACGAAGGTGGCGTCGCCGACTTTATTGCTAATCTCCGGCTTCACGCTCAAGGTGACGAAGTTGTCTTTGTTGACCGCTGGCCTAACGATCAGCGTGTTGCCAAAAACTTTGTCCTGGAATCCGCCGAAGACCGCGGTGGCGGTTTGCTCATTGAAATTCAATTGTGGCACCGGCTGATTGCGGGTGATCTCGATCTTCGCCTGCTGATTATCCGCGGTGACGATGCGCGGGTTAGCCAGAAACTCGGCGTCGTCATCTTCGTTAAGCATGCGCATGCTGGCGGAAAATTCCGGCACGCTCAGGATGGCGAACTGGCCGAACGCGAGCTTGCCCAGGCTGCCAAAGAAATTGTTGTTGCCGGGAGTTCCCAGCGCGAACGGACTGACCGCGCCGGTAAAGGACCCCGACTGGCTGGTGCCGCCGCCGCCGCCGCTCGTTGACGAGCTGGTGGTGGGCGCGCCGTAGGTGAGTGTTTTGGCGCTGGTGGAACTGCCGACCACGCCCGCCCAGTTGATGCCGTAGCTCTGGCGCGGATTCGCTGTCACTTCGACCAGGCGCGCTTCGATCATGACCTGCTTGGTCGGACGATCGATTTGCACAAGTAATTTGCGGACGTTGTCGATGTTGCTGCGGGTCTCGCGGAAGAACATTGTGTTTGTGCGCTCGTCGACTTGCGGCGGTTCTTTGCTCGCCATCTGCGAGGCAACTAATGGCGCTACATCCTTGGCGCGCGCGTAGCTGAATTGGTAACTATCGCTCTCGGTCGGCTCGGCCGTGCGCTCCTGCGCCGTCTTCACGTAATAGACACTGTCGATCTTATCCATGAACAGCCCCTTGGCCTTCACGATGATCGCGATCGCCTGCAAGGCGGTCACATCTTCCAAACGCATCGTCACCGTTCCGGTAACGGCTTCGCTCACGACCATGTTCACTTTCGATTGGCGCGCGAGCAGCCGCAGCACCTGGCCGACATCGTCGCCTTGAAATTCACGAACGCCGACGCCGCCGCTTTCAACGGCCGCGTCTGGTTCCGTCGTCGCAGTCGCAGCGCCGCTAGTACTCTTCGTTGTCGAACTTGTGGTCGAGACAGTCGTCGTTGCGGCCGGTGATGGCGCCGCCCCGGCATTAGCCTGCACGAGCAACATTGGAGAAGTGTCCGCGGCGTTGGTCGCGGTTCCGGAAGCTGGAGCGGAGGGAAGCACAGGAGCAGCGCTCGATGCCGGCGCGGGCGAGCCAGTCTGTGCGTGAGCTGAAAACAAAAGGCCAAGCAACACCGCCGTCGCGCCGCTCAGTTTTATCGTGGAAGTAGCCATATGATGAATCGGGTGCAGATAGTGCGCGCGGAATTAAAGCAGGATGCAGACCAACCCTTTTTCGCTTTCCAATGTGCCGCTGCACCGGCACAGACCGCTCAAGCAAGTGCCGCGCGCGCCGCCGCGATGAAACTTCGCACTCGCGCCGGATCTTTGCGGCCCGGCGACGCTTCCACGCCCGAAGTTACATCGACGGCGAACGGTCGCACTTCGCGGATGGCATCCGCGACGTTTTCCGGCGTGAGGCCGCCGGCGAGGATGAATTGATGCTCGCGGAAGTTGTCAATCCAACGACGGGCGAGCGTCCACGGAAATGTTTCGCCGGTGCCGCCGAACTCGCTTAGCGAAGCTGAGTCGAGCAAGAGCGTGCGTGTGTGGAAATTGGCGCCGAGATCATCGCGCTGCGGCCGCACGGCTTTGGCGAATGGCACATGTCGATCTTGCAACATTCGGCACAGCTCCGGCGGTTCGTCGCCATGAAGCTGCAGCGCATCGATGAATGCCAGCTCCGCGGTCGCAATCGCTTCCTCCGGCGTCGGATTCACAAGAATGGCGACCCGCGTGACGCTGTCCGGCAAATCCGTTAGCCAATCACGCGCTTTCTCGATGTCGATGTAACGCTTGCTTCGGCGATACAGATTGAAACCTAATGCGTCGGCCCCGGCCTCAATCGCCGTCTGCGCATCATCCGCATTCGTAATGCCGCAGATCTTTACGTTGAGATGTCGATCTTGGCGGAAAAATCCGCTCATCATTCGCCGGGCGGAATGACGCGGCCCTGCACGCGCTTGATTTGTGTGTGATGCGTGAGCACGTGCACGCGTCCGTCGCTCCCGCGAAAGAACGCGCTCAAAAGCCAGCTCACGATGCTGATCACGATCGCGCCCCAAAACGCGCTGCCGAAACCATCGACATGAAATCCAGTCACGACCTGCGGAACGAGCGTGAGCATGAGCGCGTTCACGATGAGAATGAAAAATCCCAGGGTCAGCAGAATGAGCGGCGCGCTCAGGATGAGCAGGATCGGCCTGACAAACGCGTTGAGAAAACCGAGCAGCAACGCGGCGCCGATCAAATCCGAAGCCGTATCGTAGCGGATGCCGTGAATAATCGACGACGCGACCATGACGGCGACGGTCGTGATCGCCCACCGGAAAACGAAATGGCGCATGGGCGAAGTTAAAGCAGGAGAAACGACTTGCCAATCTCCGCCGCTTCGCTAAGCGATTAGCATCGTGCCGAAGAAAACGAACACAGAAGCGAATGACGGCGTCGCGAATGCGGATGAGAAACCCGCGCGTCGCGCAAGATCGACATCTTCCAGGAAAAAGAGCGCCGCGAAATCTGCGAAGCCGCGCCAGACCAAAACCGCCGCCACTGCAATTGCCGACCCGACAGATAATGAGATTCGCATCCGCGCCTACTTCGTCGCCGAACGCCGGCATCGCCTCAGTCTCGCCGGGGACGCGGATTCCGATTGGCTCGAAGCCAAACGTCAGCTCTTGTCCGAGCTCGGCCCGCGCTGATTAATTTCCGGAACGACCGCGCGGATTTTTTCCAAGAGTCGGTTCATCGCAAAAGGCTTCGCGATCAATCCGCGCACGCCCGGCTCCTTCAATAACTCTTGCGCGCGCGCCTCGTCCGCTTTCCCGGAAATAAGCAAGAGCGGCGGTGTTTTTCGCGGCGGCTGCGCGTTGTCGCACACTTTGCCGATCAAAAAAAACAACATCGCGCCATCGATCATCGGCATTTGAAAATCGAAGATGAACAAGTCGTATTGCTTCTTAAGGGTAAGCTCGAAGCCGTATTCGGGTTTCGGCGAAGTATCGACTTCGCAGTCGAGCACGGTCGTCACCGCCTCGCGCACGAGCCGCAACAAAGCCACGTCGTCGTCAACAATCAGAATACGTTTCGCTTCGGCCACGGCCGCATTTAATCACGAATGGACACGAATGAACACGAATGTTTATTGCTTTCATGCCGGAGGTAATTGTCGATCTTGCGAGCGCGTTACGTGAACGCCTCGCGATCATCCGCGATGAGGAAAGCCGGCGCGATCATGAGAAGCACATGGCGCGGTTAGAATCGATCTCGCGCAAGATCGACATGTTGGTCGCGCAGTTACCGCGCGAGATCGACCCGCAGCTCGCGCACTATTTTCAGCGCAAGAGCTACGACAAAGCGCTGGAGTTTATCGCGAATACAACTCGACGATCAACTGCTCGTTGACCATCGGCTGCATTTCTTCGCGCGACGGGATGCGCGCGACGGTGCCTTTGAATCCGTCGCGATCGACCGTCATCCAATCGGGCACCGGCACGATTTGCGTGAGCTCGAGATTGCGGGCGGCGAGCTGACGCGATTTCGGTTTGTCTTTGATCGTGATTTCGTCGCCAGGTTTCACGTTGTAAGACGAAACATTGACCGTGCGTCCGTTCACCTGCACGTGACCGTGTCCCACGAGCTGGCGCGCGGCCGAGCGCGTGTTGGCGAAGCCTAACCGGAAAACGATGTTGTCGATCCGCGTCTCGAGAAGTTGCAGCAATGTTTCGCCGGTGACGCCGCGCTTGCGCAACGCGCTCTCGAAGATGCGGCGGAACTGGCGCTCGAGCAGGCCGTATTGATAACGAAGCTTTTGTTTTTCGCCGAGCGCGATGGCGTAATCACTCTGTTTCCGGCGCGAGCCTTTCGGGCCGTGCATTCCCGGCGGATAATTTTTGCGCTCGAGCGATTTGGAAGGTCCAAACAGCGGCACGCCGTAGCGTCGCGCCACTCTCGTTTTCGGTCCGGTGTATCTGCCCATAATAGTACGATGTCGATCTTGTTAGTTGTCGATCTTACACGCGGCGTTGTTTCGGCGGGCGGCAACCGTTGTGCGGCACCGGCGTCACGTCTTTTATTACGCTGAGATCGAGCCCGATGGCTTGCAACGCGCGCACGGCCGATTCACGACCAGCGCCCGGACCTCGCACCCAAACTTCCACTTCTTTCAGGCCGTGACCCATCGCTTGCCGCGACGCGTCCTGCGCGACGAGTTGAGCCGCGTAGGCCGTACTCTTGCGCGATCCCTTAAATCCAACTTTGCCCGCGCTCGACCAGCCGATCACTTTGCCGGTGAGATCGGTGATGGTGACGATGGTGTTATTAAATGTCGAAAGCACGTGCGCGATGCCGGAGTGAACGTTCTTGCTCCCCTTCGCCTTAACAATTTTGACCGGCTCAATGTCGTCGCCGGTGAGCGAAAGATTTTGCGGAGCAGCGGGCTGTTCGTTTTTCGCGGCAGACTTCTTCTCCTTTTTCGCAGGCGCGTTCGTCGCGGGCGGACCGCCGGCGGGCATGGCTTCCGCGGCTGCGACCGGCGCCGCGACCGGATCGGCAGCAGGTTTGGTTTTCTTCTGCTCGGAATTTTCCGCTTTAGCCTTGGTGGTTTTCTTCTCGGCCATATTCGTTAGACCTTACCGGCTTTGGCGTCCTTGTTGCGGATGACGCCGACAGTTTTGCGCGGACCTTTGCGCGTGCGCGCGTTGGTCGATGTGCGTTGACCCCGCACCGGTAATCCGCGGCGATGACGAATGCCGCGATAACTATTGATCGCCTGCAACCGCTTCAAATTTCCCTGCACTTCGCGGCGAAGATCGCCCTCGATCGAGATCTTGTTGTTCGTGATCTCGTGAATGATTTGATTGATCTGCTGCGGGGAAAGATCCTTCGCGCGCATGTTCGGATCGATCCCACTCTGCTCGAGAATTCGTTTCGAGGTCGTGAGGCCGATGCCGTAGATGTAAGTGAGCGAACGCTCGATGCGTTTATCCGCCGGAATTTCTACTCCAAGTAATCGTGGCATAAATTTATCCCTGCCGCTGTTTGTGACGCGGATTCTTGCAGATGACGCGCACGACGTTCTTGCGCTTCACAATCTTGCAAGCTTCACACAATCTTTTCACTGATGGTCGCACTTTCATAAAAAGGTGATTGTCGATCTAACAATAAACGCGGAGTCGTTCTCCGCGTTCGATTCATTCATGGGCGGTAAGTAATCCGCCCCTTTTCGACAAATCGTAGGGAAGAATCTGTAGCATAATTTCGTCGCCTGGCAAGGTGCGGATGAATGTTCATCCCTCGCTATTTCAGCTGCGTCTTTCCGCGCCACGTCAGCACTTCGGGCTGGCCGCGTTGAATGAGTACCGTGTGCTCGAAATGCGCCGATGGCCGACCGTCCGCCGTCCGCACCGTCCAGCCGTCATCGAGCAATCGCACCGCCGCCGTGCCCATGTTGATCATCGGCTCGATCGCCAACGTCATGCCCGTTTTCAATTTCGGGCCGCTGCCGCGTTTGCCGTAATTCGGAATCTGCGGCTCTTCATGCAGCTTGCGTCCGACGCCGTGGCCGACGAACTCGCGCACGACCGAGAAACGATTGCGCACCGCTTCGTCTTCAATCGCCGCGCAAATGTCGCCGAGGCGATTTCCTTCGATCGCGACTTTGATCGCACGTTCGAGCGCGCTTTCGGTGACGCGAAGCAATTGCTCGGTGCGTTCATCGATCATTCCCGCGGGAATTGTCGTGGCCGTGTCCCCCACCCAGCCTTCCTGAATGACGCCGATGTCGAGCTTCACGATATCGCCGTACTGAATGCGGCGCTGGCTTCCGATGCCGTGCACGACCTCGTCGTTGATCGAGATGCAAATGTTGCCGGGGAAAACGCGGTGACCTAATCGGTAACCGAGGAACGCGCTCTTCACGTTCGCTTCCGCCATCAAATCGGCGGCGGCTTCGTCGATCTCCTTTGTCGTTGCGCCCGGCCTAACGAGGTCGCTGACTTTATCGAGAATCTCGCTCGCGGTGCGACACGACTGTCGCATTTTCTCTACTTCTTTTGCGCTCTTGATCGGGATCATTTCGATTCGATCAACTTGGAAATGTCCTTGAATACTTCGTCGCGCTCGCGATTGCCGTCGATGTGGTGCAAGATCGACATCTTCTTGTAGAACTGCGCCAGCGGGTCGGTCTTGCTGTGAAATTCCTGCAGGCGATTGCGCAAGACGCTCTCGTCATCGTCACTCCGCCGAACGAGCGGCCCTTCGCAGTACGGACAGATCGGCCGTTCCGCGAATTTCGCGCTCGTCACGCTCGTGGTGAATCCGCAGTTGCGGCATTGCAATCGTCCGCCGATGCGGTCGTGCACGGTTTTCTCCGAGACTTCGAGCCAGATGGCAAGATCGAGCTCGGTGCGGAGCCGCTTCAAAATCGCATTGAGACTTTCCGCCTGCGGCAGCGTGCGGGGGAATCCATCGAAAACGAATCCGTAACTCCCGTGCAACCGCAGCCATTCCTCGATCAGCTTAACAATGACGTCGTCGGAAACGAGCTGGCCTTTCTGAATAATCTCCGCCGTTTGCTGGCCTAACGGCGTCCCCAAATCCTGTTCACGCCGCAAGATCGCGCCCGGCGATGTGACCGGAATTCCGAATTGTCGCGTGATCATTTCCGCCTGGGTCCCCTTGCCCGACCCCGGCGCGCCTAACAAGACCAGTCGCCGCTTCACTTATTGATTAGGAAGATCGTGATGCCGCCGATGACGAGGACGGCAATGACCACATACAACCACATCAGCGCGCTCTGCGACGCCGCTTCGCCGCGCCCGTATTGGCGCAGGTTGCTGTCGAACGAGCGACCGCGAATGCGACCCTTGCGCAAAAATCCGTCGTAATGGCGTTGAATCAGATGCGTCTCGACCTGCCGCATCGTGTCGAGCATGACGCCGACGATGATGAGCAAACTGGTGCCGCCGAAGAATTGCGCGGTGATTTGCGGGACCTGCAGACCCTGGCTTAACAAACTCGGCAAGACCGCGATCAATGTCAGGAACATCGCACCGGCGAAAGTCAATCGCGTCATGGTGAAATCGAGGAAATCGGCCGTCGGTTTTCCCGGACGAACGCCTGGAATGTATCCGCCAACTTTTTTGAGATCGTCCGCGATCTGCGCGGGTTGAAATTGCGTTGCCACCCAGAAATAACTGAAGAAGAAAATCATGAGCGCGAGCACAACGTAATGCGGCCAGCCGCCGTTTAACGCGCTCGCGATTTTTCCCGCGGTCGGACTGTTCTTGAAAGCGAAGCCGACGATTGTCGATGGAAAGAGCAGCAGCGCCCACGCGAAAATAATCGGCATCACGCCGGCGTAATTCACTTTCAGCGGCATGTACTGCGTTTGCCCGCCATACATCTTTCGGCCGACCACGCGCTTGGCGTATTGCACCGTGATCTTGCGCACCGCTTGCGTGATCGCGATGACCCCGGCGATGACGATGAATAGAAATAGAATCATTAACACCAGCACCATCGGATTGACCTGACTGGTCGGAGCGCCCGCCGACGGCACGAACGTCTTCCACGCTTGCGCCAGCGCCGCGGGCAATCGCGCGACGATACCGACAGTGATGATGAGCGAGATGCCGTTGCCGATGCCGCGTTCGGTAATCTGATCGCCGAGCCACATCAAAAATAACGTGCCGGTCGTTAACGAAATCACCGTTACGATTCGGAACGTCCATCCCGGATCGTCCACCAGCGGCATGCCGAGGTGCGTCATCGTTTCAGTGATGCCGGGCAGCATCGTGTGATACGACTCGGGATGTTGGAACGAAACCGCGAGGAGATAACCTTGGAAAACGCAAAGCACCAACGTCGCGTAACGCGTGTATTGCATGATTTTCTGCCGGCCACCGTCTTCGCGCGCGAGCCGGCCGAGTTGCGGAATGACCGCGGTGAGCAACTGCAACATGATCGACGCGCTAATGTAAGGCATGATGCCTAACGAGAAGATCGCGCAGTTCTCCAGCGCGCCGCCGCTGAACAAATTGAACAATGCCGCGACGCTGCCGCCGGATTTTTGCGTGAGCGCGCTGTTAAACCATTCCTGCAAGACCGCCTGATTGACTCCAGGCGTCGTAATGGCGGCACCCAGCCGAACGATGACGATGACCGCGAGGGTAAAGAGAATGCGCCGGCGTAACTCCGGTATCTTGACCGTGTTTAAAAACGCCGAGACCATCTGCTACTTCTTGCGCGCAGCTTTCTTCGCCTTCGGCTTGGCCGCGGATTTCTTTGTCGATCTTTTCTTCGGCTTCGCTTCCGCAGCCTCAGGTTTCGCTGCAAGATCGACATCTTCCTTTGGCTCTGGTCGCGGCGCACGCGCTTCGCGCAACGTCACCGTCCCGCCGGCCTTTTCGATTTTTTCTTTCGCCGACGCGCTGACCTTGTCCGCCTCAATCGTCAGGCCGTGCTTCAATTCGCCATCACCCAAAATTTTGATCCCGAAAACATTTCCGCGAACCAATTTCGATTCACGTAACATCTGCTCGTTCACCGTCGATCCAGCTTTGAATTCATTCAGATCGCTCAGGTTAACGATCGCGTAATTCTTGTGAAATGCGGCGTTGTTGAATCCGCGCTTCGGCAATCGCCGGATGAGTGGCATCTGTCCGCCTTCGAACCCAAGCCGAATACTTCCGCCCGAGCGCGCCTTCTGCCCTTTGTGGCCTTTGCCGCTCGTCTTTCCGTGACCGGAGCTCTCGCCAATGCCGAGTCGCTTCACGCGATGTCGCGCGCCCGGCCGCGGTCGCAATGTGTGTAAACGCATCATGACTGCGGCTGCTCCGGTTGCGCGTTGCCATCACCGCCGATGCGAATGCCACGCATCTTCAAAATCTCATCGCGCCGGCGTAATGACTTCAACGCCGCGACCGTCGCCTTCACCACATTAGCGTGATTGCTTGAGCCTAACGACTTCGCCAGCACATCGCGAATGCCCGCCGCTTCCGCCACTGCGCGCACACCACCGCCGGCGATGACGCCTGTTCCGGGTGATGCCGGCCGCAACAAAACGCGCGCGCCGTCGTATTCGCCGATAACTTCATGCGGAATCGTGTTCTCGTGCAGCGACATTTTTTCCATCGCCTTCTTCGCGGCATCGGACGCTTTGCGGATCGCTTCGGAAACTTCGTTTGCTTTACCGAATCCAACACCGACCGAACCATCGTGATCGCCCGCTACGATGAGCGCGCTGAAGCTGAAACGGCGTCCGCCTTTCACCACTTTCGCGCAACGATTGATGAACACGACTTTCTCGGTCGTGTCGCCGCGTTGCGCCGATGAACGATCGGTCTGTCGCTCCTGTCGTCTGCCTTGTCCGTGTCCGTGTCCTTGTTGTGCCATGAAATTAAAACTGCAATCCGCCTTCGCGCGCCGCGTCCGCGAGAGCTTTTACTTTGCCTTGATATTGAAACCCGCCGCGATCGAAGACCACCTTGTCGATCTTCGCCGCTTTCGCGCGTTCGGCGATCGCTTTGCCGACCACTTCCGCCGTCGCCCGGTTCGCTCCCGCTTTAGTTTTGCCTAACAAATCTTTCTGCGTGGTGGCCACGGCAACGATCGTCTTCGACGCATCGTCATCGATCACCTGCGCATAAACATGTTTGCCCGAAAAATGGATCGACAACCGCGGACGCTCCGCCGTTCCCGAAACTTTTTTGCGAATGCGTTTGTGCAAACGTTCGCGCGTAGCTTTGCGGTTGTACGTCGCCATAACTACTGAACGGTCTTGCCTTCCTTGCGCCGAACTTGTTCGCCCGCATAACGAACGCCTTTGCCCTTGTACGGCTCTGGCGGATAGAACCGGCGAATATCGGCTGCAACTTGCCCGACCATCTTTTTGTCGACGCCGCTGATCGAAATTTTCGTGTTCTCCGTCACTGCGACTTTGATGTCTTTCGGAATCGGGAACAAGATCGGATGCGAAAAGCCTAACGACAGATTGAGGTTCTGACCTTGCACAGCGGCTTTGAAACCGACGCCTTCGATCTCGAGGTCCTTGGTGAAACCTTTGCTCACGCCTTCGACCATGTTGTTCACCAGCGCGCGCGAAAGTCCGTGCAGCGCCTTGGCGCTTCGCGTCTCAGCCGAGCGCGCGAGCGTGACTTTGTTATTGTCGATCTTAGCGGAGATGTCGCGCGGCAATTGCCAATTCAATTTGCCCTTCGGTCCTTCCACCGCAACGGCGCCATCGTTCCCGATGTTCACCTTCACCTTGTCCGGAATCTCGACCGCTTTTTTTCCAATTCGTGACATAAAAATCTTACCAAACGTAAGCGAGCAATTCCCCGCCGACCTTTTGCTTCTTCGCTTCGCGTCCGCTCATGACGCCGCGCGGCGTCGATAAAATCGCAATGCCCATTCCGCCGAGCACGCGCGGAATTTCCTGCGCGCCGACATAACGGCGCAATCCCGGCCGGCTCACCCGTTTCAATCCCGTGATCGCGCTCGTCCGGTTAACGACCTTGTTCGTAATCTTGATTCGCGGACGCGCCGCGCTCGTGTCCACCGAGTAATCGGTGATGTAACCTTCGTCTTTCAGAATGCGAGAAATCTCCGCCTTCATCCGCGAGTACGGAATGAAGATGTCGATCTTTTGCGCGCTCGCGCCATTGCGCACGCGTGCGAGCAAATCGGCAATAGGATCAGTAACTGTGCTCATTAAATTTGTTAGGCGTTAGCCGGTTCCGCGGCGGGTTTCTTCACCCTGTCGCTGAACGGCATTCCCATTTCGCTCAGGAGCGATTTGGCTTCTTCGTTCGTCCGCGCGGTGGTGACGATGGTAACATCAAATCCGATGTTGCGCTTGATTTTATCGAGCTCGACCTCGGGGAAAATCGCCTGGTCGGGAACGCCGAGCGTGTAGTTGCCCTGGCCATCGAATGCGCGCGGCGACACTCCGCGAAAATCGCGAATACGTGGCAGCGCCGCCTTGATCAGGCGCTCAAGAAATTCATACATGCGCTCGCCGCGCAACGTTACCTTCGCGCCGATCGCCTGCTCTTTGCGCAATTTGAAATTCGCGATGCTCTTCTTCGCGCGCGTTTCCGCCGCGCGTTGACCGGTGATCAACGCCAGCTCCGCTTTCGCGTCATCCAGCGCCGCCTTCACGTCCGGCTGCGAACCGATCGACGTGTTCACGACCACCTTGTCGATCTTAGGAACCTGGTGCGGATTCTTGTAGCCGTGACGTTGCTGCAACGCCGGAACCACTTTCTCCTTGTACTCGCGATAAAATTCGTTCTCGGTCTTCATTTGTTAGGCCGCTTTCTTCTCCTCTTTCTTCGCCGCGGTTTTTTTCTTCGCTTTCTTCGCCGGCTGCTTCTCCGCCTCGATCAATCGCACATTCGAAATGTGGATCGGACCTTCGCGCTCGGCGATTTTGCCGCTCGGATTGTCCTGCGACTTGCGCAAATGCTTTTTGATAATGCGCACGCCTTCGACCAGCACGCGATGTTTCTTCGGCAACACTTCGAGAATTTTTCCCGACGAACCTTTAAAGTTGCCCGAGATTACCTCGACGTTGTCGCCTTTCTTCACATGAAAACGTAGCCGGTTGCTCATAAAACCTCCGGCGCGAGCGAGACGATCTTCATGAAATTGCGCTCGCGTAGTTCGCGTGCGACCGGGCCGAAGATGCGCGTGCCGCGCGGATTAAGATCTTTGTCGATGATCACGATGGCGTTGTTGTCGAAGCGCAAGAGCGAACCGTCGTCGCGCTTAATCGGCTGACGCGTGCGAACGAGAACTGCCCTAACGACTTCGCCTTTCTTCACCGTTCCGGTTGCGCTCGCTTCTTTCACGTTCGCGGTGATGACGTCGCCGATGCCGGCAGATTGCGCGTCGCCTTTGCCAATGACGCCAATCATCGTCGCCATGCGCGCGCCGCTGTTGTCGGCCACATCAAGTCTGGATCGAATTTGGACCATAAGATCGACAACTACTTTTTCAGGACCTCCACCAAACGCCATCGCTTCAATTTGCTGAGCGGTCGCGTCTCCATGATGCGAACGGTGTCGCCCGGTTTAGCCTTGTTCTCCTCGTCGTGCGCGTAAAATTTCTTCTTCTGCTTTACGATCTTGCCGAACTTTCGATGCGGCACACGCGTGACCGTGCGCACGATGATCGTCTTGTTCATTGAACTCGAAATGACCTCGCCGGTGCGCGTCTTGCGCGAGGCGCGGTCAGACGTCGCAGTCTGCGCCTGAACTTCAGTCGGCAATGGCGGCGGAGTCGCTGTTGATGTTTCGTCGGCCATAAAATTATTTCTTCGCGGGTTCCTGATCGCGTTTCGAAAGCACTGTCTCGATCCGCGCCACGTCGCGTCGCAGCAAACGCAAACGGCTCGGTTGTTCGAGCTGCCCGCTCTGCTGTTGCAAACGCAAATGCAAACTCTCCTGCCGCAGATCGCGCTTCTTCGTTAGAAGCTCGTCCGTGCTCAGCTCAATGATTTCCTTGATCTTCATGTTCGTTAGGCCGCGACGTGATGTCGGCTCAAAAATTTCGTCCGCACCGGCAGTTTGTCCGCGGCCAGGCGCAGCGACTCGCGTGCGACCGATTCCGGCACGCCGTCGAGCTCAAACAAAATATTCCCCGGCTTCACCGTCGCGACCCAATATTCCGGCTGGCCTTTGCCTTTACCCATTCGCGTTTCCGGCGGACGTCCCGTCACCGATTTGTCTGGGAAAATCCGGATCCACAATTTGCCTTTGCGTTTCATATTACGCGTGAGCGCCACGCGCGCGGCTTCGATTTGCGTGTTCGTGATCCACGCGCGTTCGAGCGTTTGCAGGCCGAACTCGCCGAAGTCGATTCGCAAATTGCGCGACGCCGTTCCCTTGCGGCTTCCCCGCTGGGTCTTGCGATACTTCACGCGTTTGGGCATCAATGGCATAACAAAAAATCCTCGTTAGGCTGCGGCCGGCTGTGGTTCGGGCGGCGGTGGTGGTGCCGATTGCTGCTGTTCCGCCGGCGCTTCTTCCTTCTTACAAATCCAACATTTCACGCCGATCTTTCCGTAAACCGTGTTCGCTTCCGCGAATCCGTAATCAATCGGCGTGCGCAATGTGTGCAGAGGCACTTTGCCTTCGCGATACCACTCCGATCGCGAAATCTCCGCGCCATTCAATCGGCCGGAACTGCGCAAACGAATTCCTTCGGCTCCAAAATCCATCGCCGTCTGCACCGCTTTCTTCATCGCGCGGCGATACGCAATACGTCGCTCGATTTGCAGCGCGACATTCTCCGCCACCAATTGCGCGTCCAATTCCGGCGACTTGATTTCCTGGATGTCGATCTTGATTTGTTTGCCCGTCGCCATCTTCGAAATCTCTTCCGTCATCTTCTCGATCTCAGCGCCTTTGCGTCCGATCACGATGCCGGGCCGGGCGGTGTGAATGGTCACGCGAATCGAATTCCACGCGCGCTCGATCACAATCTTCGACACCGCCGCGTATTGCAGTTTCTTCTTCACGTAGCCGCGAATCTTCAGATCGCTGTGCAAAAATCCGGGCAGCTCCTGCGGCGACGCGTACCAGCGCGAACGCCAGTCGCGGTTCACGTTCAACCGAAATCCAATTGGATTTACTTTCTGTCCCATAAATTATTTCTTCGCCGCCGCTTTCTTCTTCGGCTTTTTCTTCTTCGCAGATGAAGATGTCGATCTTGCGCCGCCTTCGTCACTCTTCGCCGCTTTCTCCTCCGCTTTGCGTTTCGCTTTCCGCGTCTCGCGCGTCTCAATCGGAATCTCGTCCGACAAAATTATCCGAATGTGACTCGTCCGTTTCAAAATCCGCGAACCACTTCCGCGCGCCCGCGGCATCATCCGCTTCATCGTCGGCCCTTCGCCCACGACTGCTTCCCTAACGACCAGCGTATCCGCTTTGAGATTCGCATTGTTCTCCGCATTCGCGATCGCGCTCTTCAACGTCTTATTAATAAGGAAGGCCGCCTTCTTCGGGGTAAAAGCGAGCAGATCGAGCGCTGCGGCAACAGGCAGTCCCTGAATCTCGCGCGTGACTTCGCGCACCTTGAATGGCGAAATCTTCGCGTACCTAAGTATCGATCTAACTTCCATTTTAAAATTTATTTCAAACTCACATTCGGCTTCGCATCCACCTGGAGACGATCGCCCACTTTTATTTTGTCCTTCTGAGAATCCATTTCCTGAATCACGGCCCCGCAAATTTTCTGACGCACATCCACCACGCGCAACGTCGCGACTTTTTTGTCGCCGCGCATCACCCGCATCGGCATTCCGATTTTCACGCCCGCCTTTTCGCCGATGTTGCCGACGACAAACGACCATTCGTCTTTCACGCTGATCACGCTGCCGTCTAACAAACCCGGCTGCGCACTCTGCGGAGATGACGATGTCGATCTTGCGAGCAACTCGTTCGTCCCGCGCAATTGCGCTTCCACATCCATCCGCGCCTGCGCGTCGCCGCCCTGCGACGTTTGCACATATCGCAACATCGCTTCGTTCAACCGCAACATCTGGTCGCGATATTCATCGCGCTCTTTTTGCGCGAGCTGAAGATCGCTCACTGCGGCCAACAAACGCTGCTCGAGTTTCGCACGATCTTTATTCGCCGAATCGAGCCCCAGCGCTTCCATCCGCAATTGCAGATCGGAAAACTTGCGCCGAAACAATTCCGCTTCGGCGTTCGATTCCGCCAGGCTCGTCGTCAACGTTTTTAACGACTCCTGGTTGATCGACAATTGCCGACGCAATTCTTCATTTTGCGCGAGCATCGCCGCCGCGGTCACTTTCGTTTCCGCATTCTCTACTTTGGATTCTGACAAAGAACTATTTCCCTCTGCCGCCAGCCCTCGAGCCAGCGTTACGCAGCCCAACACTGCCCAAAAAATTCTCAACTATTTCGTCACCTTCGCCGTGTGCGAACCGTGCTTCTTAAAGATTCGCGTGGGCGAAAACTCGCCGAGCTTGTGACCGACCATGTTCTCGGTCACGAACACGGATTGAAAAATCTTTCCGTTATGAACGAGAAACGTGTGGCCGACAAAATCCGGCGTCACCATCGAGCGTCGCGACCAGGTTTTAATCGCCTTTTTCGCGCCCGACGCATTCATCTTGTCGATCTTTTCCAGAAGATGCGATTCGACGAACGGGCCTTTCTTCAATGATCTGCTCATAAAATCAAATTAACTTTTCTTCTTCACGCGGCGATCTTCCATGATGAATCGATCGCTCGGTTTGTGTTTAGAGCGAGTCTTAAATCCTTTGGAGAGCTGTCCCCACGGACTAACCGGATGATGCCGACCGCCGCCGCCTTTCGATTTGCCCTGTCCACCGCCCATGGGGTGATCGATCGGGTTCATCGCCATGCCGCGCACATGCGAACGACGACCCTGCCAGCGTGTGCGTCCGGCCTTACCGCTCGAAACATTCATATGATCGACATTGCCGACCTGTCCGATGGTCGCGAAACAGTTCGCGTGAATCCGGCGAATCTCGCCTGAAGGCATTTTCACGAGCGCGTAATCGCCCTCGAGGTTGTTCAAAATCGCCTGCTGACCCGCGCTACGCGCAACCTGTCCGCCGCGGCCCGGAGCGAGTTCGATGTTGTGAATGTTTGTGCCTAACGGAATCGCGCGAAGCGGCAACGCATTGCCAAGGTCGGGTGCGACATTGTCGCCGGCCGAAACTTTGGCGCCGACACGCAAGCCTTCCGGCGCCAAAATGTAACTCAATTCGCCGTCGCTATATTTAATAAGAGCGATACGCGCCGAACGATTCGGGTCGTATTCAATGCCGACTACTTCCGCGGCGACGTCACGCTTGCGGCGTTTGAAATCGACCTTGCGATATTTTTGTTTATGCCCGCCGCCGATGTGGCGCGCGGTCATACGGCCGCGGTTGTTGCGTCCACCAGAGCGCTTCTTTACTTCGACGAGACTCTTCTCCGGCGAGAACTTCGTGATCTCCTCGAAAGCAGGAAGCTGCTTGAACCGCAGGACCGGCGTGAGTGGGCGAAATTTCTTGAGCGCCATAAATTAAACCAGTTCGATCTTGTCGCCTTCTTTCAGCGTCACGATCGCCTTCTTCCATTTCGCCTTTTGGCCTAACGGGCCGCGCGTGCGCGTCCACTTCCCGGAATAGTTGCACGTGTTAACATCGAGAACCTTCTTCTGGAACAAACGCTCGATCGCGTTCCTGATTTGAATCTTGTTCGCCTTGGGATTGACGCGGAAGACGTACTTGTTGTGCTTCTCGCTAAGCAACGTCGACTTCTCCGTCAACGACGCGGTCTGGATAATGTCGTGCGCTTCCATTATTTGCCGTTCGTCCTTTCGGCCAATTTTTCGAGCGCAGCTTGCGTCACTAAAATTTTTTCACACGCGAGCAATTGTTCCGTGTTCACTTCGGCAGCAGTCACTAGTCGTGCCGACTGCACATTGCGCGCGGACTTGAACGTGTTGTCATCGAACGCATCGCTAATCACCAAAACTTTTTTGGCGTCGGTCGCTTTTTGTAAGATCGACAAGAACGATTTCGTTTTGATCTCAGTCATCGCGATGTTGTCGATCGTCAGCACATCGCCGGCTTTGATCCGCTCGCTCAACGCCTTTCGAAACGCGAGCCGTCGTAAAGTTTTCGAAGTCTTTTTGGAATAATCGCGCGGCTTCGGACCGAACACGACACCACCTCCACGCCAGATGACCGATGATTTGTAACCGGCGCGCGCGCGACCAGTTCCTTTTTGTCGCCACGGTTTCGCACCCGACAAATCGACCTGCGCTTTTGTTTTCGTATTCGCCGAACCGGAGCGCCGCGCCGCGCGCATTGCCACTACGACATCGTGCACCGCCTGCGTCCCACGACCGTCTTCGATGATGTCGATCTTCGCTTCTTTCGCCGCGGCTTTGCTTAAAACTTTCGCGCTCATTTCGCTTCGGCCTCCTGCTTCGCCGGCTCAGCTTTCCTCTCGGCCTCTTTAGCTTGAGCCTTCTTCTCCTCAGCCAATTCCCCTGCTTTTTTCGGTTTTTTGGCGAGCGCAGCCTGCTCTGCCTTCGCGTGCGCACGATGTTCCGCAATACGTGCGCCCGGGTTCTTCAATGCCGGCCTAACGATTACGTAACTTCCATTGCAGCCCGGCACAGCACCGCTAATCAAAATCACTTTCTCGGCTTCGCGCACTTGAAGCACTTGTAGATTCTGCACGGTCACGCGCTCGTCGCCGAGATGACCGGGCATCCCCATGTTTTTCCAAATGCGTCCGGGAGTGGAACGATAACCGACGGCGCCGTTGCGGCGATGCGTCTTCGATCCGTGTGCTGCGCCCTGGCCGTGGAAGTTGTGCTTCTTCATCACGCCCTGGAAACCTTTGCCCTTCGATCTGCCGGTGACGTCGACGAAATCGCCGGGATGAAATTGCGTTACGCTAAGATCGACATCTCCTTCTGCGAGGTCGCTCTCGAGCCGAAACTCGCGCACAAATTTCTTCGGCTCCGCGCCGGCCGCTTTGAAAACTCCGAGCTCGGCCTTGTTCACGCGTGATTCTTTCTGCACGTCGAAGCCGACCTGCACGGCTGAGTAGCCGTCATTGTCGTTCGTTAGGCGACGCAGCAGAACGTTATCGCCCGCGGCAATCACGGTCACAGGACGCATCCGACCATCCGCGTCGTAAACGCTGGTCATGCCGATCTTTTGTCCAAGTAACCCGATGCTCATATTGTCGATCTAACAGTTGTCGATCTTTCAAACTTAAATCTTGATCGTGATGTCCACGCCCGCCGGAAGGTTCAGCTTCTTTAACTCGTCCACCGTCTTCGCCGTCGGCTCGATGATGTCGAGCAAACGTTTGTGCGTACGGATTTCGAATTGCTCCATCGATTTTTTGTCGACGTGCGGGGAGCGGTTCACGGTAAATTTTTCAATCAATGTCGGCAGCGGAATCGGCCCTGCCACGCGCGCGCCAGTGCGTTTCGCCGTCTCAACGATGTCGATCGCGGATTGATCGAGCATGCGATGGTCGAACGCTTTCAAACGAATCCGAATTTTTTGTCCCTCGGCCATTACTTCGTCTCCTTTTGATCGAGAATGGCGGCGACAAGATTCGCCGGCACCGGTTCGAAATGTGATGGCTCCATCGAATAACTCGATCGGCCTTTCGACAACGACCGAATCGCCGTCGCGTAGCCGAACAATTCCGCCAGCGGAACTTCGGCGTGAATGATTGTGAGATTGCCGCGCGTTTCGATGCTGCTGATGCTGCCGCGCCGCCGGCTCAAGTCGCCGCAGATGTCGCCCTGATAATCTTCCGGCGTGATGTTTTCCACTTTCATGATGGGCTCGAGCAGAATCGGTTTGCCTTGTTTGAAACCGTCCTTCATCGCGAAGATGGCTGCGAGTTTGAACGCGAGCTCGTTCGAATCGACGTCATGATAACTGCCGTAAACGATATCGACTTCAACATCGACAACGGGATATCCGCCGAGCACGCCGTTGAGCACCGCTTCTTCGATACCCTTCTTCACGGCCGGGATGTATTCGCGCGGAATGACGCCGCCGACGATTTTGTTCTCGAGCACCAGGCCGGTGCTGCGAGCGCCCGGACGTACATCGACTTCGACGTGGCCGTATTGACCGCGACCGCCGGATTGTTTGATCAATTTGCCCACGCCATGCGCGCTGCCGGTGATCGTTTCGCGATACGCGATCTGCGGTTTGCCGGCGTTCGCGTCGACTTTGAATTCGCGGAACATGCGGTCGCGAATAATTTCCAAATGCAACTCGCCCATGCCGGCGATGATCGTCTGGCCGGTGTCTTCATGCGTGTAGACCTTGAACGTCGGATCTTCTTCAGACAATCGCTGCAGAGCGATACCCATCTTTTCCTGATCGAGCTTCGTCTTCGGCTCGATTGCCATTGAAATAACCGGGTCGGGGAATGTCGGTGGCTCGAGCAAAATCGGATGGTCTTCATCGCAAAGCGTGTCGCCTGTCGTGATGTTTTTGATGCCAACGATCGCGGCGATGTCGCCCGAGTAACACGTCTCGATGTCTTCGCGTTTGTCGGCTTGAATCTGAATCAAACGCGAGATGCGTTCGCGTTTGTTCGTGCGCGGATTGTAAACGGTATCGCCTTTGGAAAGCGTGCCGGAATAAACGCGGAAGAAAACGAGTTTGCCGACGAACGGATCGCTCCAAAGTTTGAACGCGAGCGAGCAAAAAGTTCCGGCGTCATCGGTCGCCGCTTCCATCGGCTCATGCGTGTCCGGCTCCATTCCTTTCGCCGGCGGAATGTCGAGCGGGCTCGGCAAGTAATCGACGACTGCGTCGACGAGATATTGCACGCCGATGTTTTTCAAAGCCGAACCGCCGATGACCGGCACGAATTTGTTCGCGATCGTTTGGCGGCGAATGCCGGCCTTTAACATTTGCGGCGTAACCGGTTTCTCTTCGAGAACCACGTGCGCGACTTCGTCATCGAGATTGGAAATTTGCTCGACCAAATCGGCGTAGGCCTTCTCGACAAGATCGACGTGTTCCTTCGGCAAATCCGTGACTTCGTATGTCGATCCAAGCTGGTCGCTGTCGGAATAAATGATCGCCTTCTTATTAATGATATCGAGCTGACCCTTGAGTTGATCCTCCCGGCCTAACGGCAGCAAAACCGGCCACGCATTCGCGCCGAGTTTGTCGTGAATGCTTTTGACCGACATCTCGAAATCCGCGCCGACGCGGTCCATCTTATTAATAAAGGCGAGTCGCGGGACGTTGTATTTCGTCGCCTGCCGCCAAACGGTCTCCGATTGCGGTTGCACACCGGCGACGCCGTCGAACACCGCGATCGCGCCATCGAGCACGCGCAACGAACGCTCCACCTCCGCGGTAAAATCGACATGTCCAGGCGTGTCGATGATGTTGATCCGCATCTTGATTCCTTCAAAAGATTTGTAGACGCCTTCTTCTTTGCGTTGCGCCCACGCGCACGTCGTCGCCGCGGAAGTGATCGTGATTCCGCGCTCGCGTTCCTGCTCCATCCAATCGGTGACGGTCGTGCCTTCATGCACCTCGCCCATCTTGTGGATCATGCCTGTATAGAACAGCACGCGCTCGGTGATCGTCGTCTTGCCGGCGTCGATATGCGCGGCGATGCCGATGTTACGCGTGCGCTCGAGCGGAAACTTGCGGTCCGGCGAATTCGGATTCTTCGCGCCCGCAGCTTTTTGTTTTTCGAGAGTCGCGGTCGCCATAAAATTACCAGCGGAAATGCGCAAACGCGCGATTGGCCTGCGCCATCTTGTGCGTGTCTTCGCGTTTTTTGATCGCGTTGCCCTGACCGTTCGCGGCTTCCTTAATTTCCGCCGCCAACGCGAGCGCCATCGGCAGACCGCGACGTTTATCGGCGAAGGTGACGATCCAACGCATCGCCAGTGAAACCTGACGCGCCGGCGTCACTTCCATCGGCACCTGATAAGTCGCACCGCCGACGCGACGCGATTTTACTTCGAGGCGCGGACGAACATTCTCCAGCGCCTTGTTTAGAATTTCGAGCGGATCGACCGAATCGGAACCTTCGCGCGATTTATCGATCGCGGTGTAAACAATCCGTTCCGCTAGCGATTTCTTCCCGCGCTTCATCACGGTGGAAATAAGGCGGGCGACTGCCGCGCTGCCGTAGCGCGAGTCGAGCTTCTCGTCCTTTTTGTAAACTTTCCGCCGTCGTGACATTGTCGATCTTTCCGTTGTCGATCTTAGTTAAATTCAAAATTTCGTTACTTCTTCTTCGCGGCGCCTTTCTCCGCGCCCGCGCCGCCTCCCGCGGCAGCGCCAGTCTTCGGCCGCTTCGCTCCATATTTGGAGCGACTGCGTCGGCGTCCGTCCACGCCTAACGAGTCCAGCGTTCCCCGGACGATGTGATAACGCACGCCCGGCAAATCTTTGACCCGTCCCCCGCGCACGAGCACGATCGAGTGCTCCTGCAAATTGTGGCCCTCGCCCGGAATGTAGGCAATCACTTCCTGGCCGTTCGTCAACCGCACCTTCGCCACTTTGCGCAGCGCAGAATTCGGCTTCTTCGGTGTGCGCGTCATCACCTGCGTGCACACACCGCGGCGCTGCGGACAATTCTTCAAAGCCGGTGACTTCGATTTCACCGACGCTTTCCGGCGTCCTTTGCGAATAAGTTGATTGATCGTAGGCATTTTTCCAAACAAAGCGCCGCCCGAAACTGTTTCAATTCGGCCGACAAAAAACCCGCCTCAGCGCGTGATCCTCTCACAACCTCTGATGCGGAGGACGCTGACTATAAAAGAGAAACGTCGACCCGCAACGAAATTTTTGCGGCTGAATTTGTCAGTGGACGCGATTGCGCTGAACCTCGGGAATGTTCGAACTTCTGGCGCAAGATCGACAATCGAAAGCGCGGCGCGGGCGCCTAACGACTGCGCATGGTGTGATCGAGACCCCGGCGTTCATGCCGGTGGGAACGCAAGGCAGCGTGAAGGCGGTAAGTCCGCGCGAGCTGCGCGAATTAAACGCGCAGATCATTCTGAGCAATACGTATCACCTGTTCGTTAGGCCGGGACTCGACGTGATCAAACATTTCGGCGGGCTGCATTCGTTCATGAATTGGGATGGGCCGATCCTGACGGACAGCGGCGGGTATCAGATTTTCTCTTTGGCGAAGCTGCGCAAGATCACGGAGGAAGGCGTCGCGTTTCAGAATCATGTCGATGGAACGGCAGCGTTTATTTCGCCGGAGATCGCGATGGAGATTCAGGCGACGCTCGGGAGCGATATCGCGATGGTGCTCGATGAATGTCCGCCGTGGCCGTGCGAACGGGATTATGCGGCGCGCAGTGCGGAGATGACGACGCGGTGGGCGAAGAGATGTCGAAATGCGCCTCGGAAAGATCAACAATTACTTTTCGGAATTATTCAGGGCGCGACGTTTGAGGATCTGCGGAAGGAATCGGCACAAGCGATTGTCGATCTTGCGTTCGATGGGTACGCCATCGGCGGCGTGAGTGTGGGCGAGCCGGAAGAGGAGATGATGCGCGCGGTCGAAGCGGCCGAACCGTCTTTGCCTAACGATAAGCCGCGTTACGCGATGGGGCTCGGGACGCCGCCGCAGTTGCTCGATCTCATCGCGCGCGGGATGGACATGTTCGATTGCGTTTTGCCGACAAGACTCGCGCGGAATGGGACTGCGTTCACGTCGTTAGGCACATTGAATCTGAAGAACGCCGAGTTCGCGATGGACAAAAATCCGATCGAAGAAAATTGCGCCTGTCCAGCGTGCGCGGAATTTACCCGCGGATACATTCGCCATCTCGTGAAAGCGGAAGAGATTCTCGGGCTGCGTTTGATCACGCTGCACAATTTGCATTTCTATCTCGAACTGATGCGACAGGCACGGGACAAGATCGACAATGGAACCTTCGACAGCTTCCGGCGCGAGTTCGTGAGCAACTACAAAGATCACCGAAATCTCGCGACGTAATATTTCTCGGGCGGGACCTGATCGACTGCCCATGGCAACGGACCGCGGACGCTGGAATAAAACGACGCGCCGGTTTGCAATCCCATCGTGCTGACGAACGGCAGCACTTCGGACGTTTGCTCTTCCGGCGGAAAAATTTTATCCGGTGGGATCGGCGTCACCGCGGTGTTGTTCGCGGGCACGATCATGACATCGCCGCTTTCCGCCCTCACATCGCGCGCATCGAAGGGCTTCGCGCCCCACTGCTGCATATAATATTGGAAGCCCCAGTGACTCTGGAACCAGGCGGTGACGCGCTGGTCGCGGAATTGTTTCTGGAAATGTTTCGCGGTCGAGCGCGCGCTGTTGGCTTGTTTGAAATCGGCAAACGCGACCGCGAACGAAATGATTGCGGCGGGCAATAGCAACCACGCGGTTGAGATTCGCCTAACGAACAGAATGGCGGCGACGGGAGCGAGCGGCAGAAATGTGCGCGCGGTGATCGACCAATTGAGAAACGTGGCGAAGACGAACGTGCCGACGAGCCAGGCGGCAAGAAGGATTCGTTTCGCGCTGCGACGTTGCGCAAGATCGACAATCACCCATGTGAGAATGTTTGCGCCGATCGTCGCGAAGAGCGCGGCCTCGAAGCGGACGAGCAATTCGTTAGCGCCGAGATGCCAATCCGGATTCATCGGCAAAAGGAACCAGCAACCGGCGAAGGTCGCGACGCTGATTGCGAGCGTGATCAGCAACTGCGCGCGCGATCTCAGTGGAAGATAAAAGAGCGACAGCGCAATGGAGCCGCCGAGAAACGCGAGACCAGTCAAAAACTGCGCCGCGAATGTAGATGTCGATCTTGCGCCGATGTTTTGCGCGTAGAACGCGGCGTCGCTGAACAGGCCGCGGCCATATTTCGATTTCGTCCAGAGATCGTACGCGATCACGGCGATGATCGGCAGAAGCAAAAATAGAATGCGCCACGTCTGTCGCCAATTTCGCCAAATGGTGTAGAGCGCGAGCAGCGGCACGAGCGCGATGCCGAAATATTTCGTCAGCGCCGCCGCGACGATGAGCAATGCGGACAAGATCGACAACGTCCATTTGTTAAGCTCCAGACCGCGCAGCCAGAGCTCGATCGACCAAAGCCAAAGCGCGAGCAACATGACGTCGCACATCACGTTCGTCGCGGAGACGAGAAACACCGGCGTGAAGAGCGTGAAGAGCGCGGCTTGAAATGGTTTGTCGCAGAAGCGGCGGGCCAGAACGAACGTTCCGAAGATCGACATCGTCGCCCAAAACAGGAACGCGGCGTGGAGCGCGATCTCGCTCCAGCCGAAGACCGCGCCGACCGCTGCTATATAATAGGCGCAGAGCGGCGGGTTTTGGATTTGCTCGAAGGCGGGCTGCGGATACGTGGCCCAATTCACTTCGAACCCGTAGGGATCGAGCGGATGTTTTACGACTTGCTGCGCCATCCAAATGAAGAGCGGATCGTCGATGTGGAAGGCTTTGTTCAGGAACGGCGCGAGCGCGGCGACGGTGATGAGAGCGAGGAGCAGCGATTGTTTGCGCACGCGGCGAAAGAGTAGATGTCGATCTTGTACCATGTCGATCTTGCGTAGCGAGCGTTCGCGTTTAAGCTCGGGCTCTCGCAAATTTTCTCGCGAATGTTGTTATCATTTTTAGCTCAAGCGCAACCAGCCGCACCGGCAAGTCCGGGCGGCGGCATCGGCTTTTTCGTGCCGATGATTTTGATTTTCGTGATGATGTATTTCGTCATGATCCGGCCGCAGAAGCGGCGGCAAACGGAACAGCAGCGATTGGTCAACTCGCTCAAGACCGGCGATAAAGTGGTGACGAACGGGGGGATTCACGGGCTGATTTCGAACGTGAAGGACTCGACTGTGATCGTGAAAGTGGCCGATAATGTGAAGATCGAGATGGAGAAATCGGCGATCACAACGGTGTTTAAACCGGAAGCCGCGAAATCATGACGCCGGCATTCACATTTTTCATCGGGCTGGGACTGCTCGTGATGTTCGGGTGGTATTTCGCGACCGATTTCGGATTTCGAAAACGCTTGCTCGCCACCGTGCTCGTGACTTTGCTCATCGCGTTCAGCATCGCGACGATCTGGCCGCCGAAAGATAAAATCACGCTCGGTCTCGATATTAAAGGCGGCACGTCGTTCCTGATTCGCTTGAAAGGCGACAAGGACGTGACCAAAGGAATGCTCGAGCAAGCGGTCGAAGTCATCCGCAAACGCGTCGATTATTTCGGCGGCGGCGAGCCGATCATTTCGCCGGTCGGCAACGATCGCATCCTCGTGCAAATTCCGGGACTGGACACGGCGAAGATCCAGGAAGCGCGCGACCAACTTTCTCGCGTGGCGAAATTAGAATTCCGCCTTGTGTTCCCGGACAACGGCGAGAAGCTGCGCGGGATCGATGAAGGCAAGGATGTCATCCCGCCGGAATATCGGATCGAGAGTTACACCATGCGGTCGGAAGGAAATGAGCAGCCGCACACGGAACGGTTGCTCGTGAAAAAGAAAGCCGACCTCGGCGGCGATCGCGTCTCGGGTTCGCATGCGTATTTCGGTCAGGAAGGCTGGACGGTGCAGTTGAAGTTCGACAGCGACGGCGCGAAAAAATTTGGCGAGATCACCGAGAAATTTAAAGGACATCGCTTCGCCATCGTCCTCGACGGCATCATTCAATCCGCGCCGGTGATTCGCGATGCGATTTACGGCGGTGATGCCGTGATCACCGGTAAGTTCGGCGAACAGGAAGCGCGCGGCCTCGCGAGTGTGCTCGAGAATCCGTTGCAAACGCCGGTGTCGATCGAAGAAGAGCGCAGCGTGTCGCCGACGCTCGGTCAGGATTCGATTCGGGCGAGCGTCATCGCGGGTTTGGTCGGCCTCATTGTGACCCTGGTGTGCGTGCTCATGTATTATCGTTTTCTCGGGTTGGTCGCGAATCTCACGCTCATCATCAACCTCGTTCTTCTGCTCGGCGCCCTCACGATGTTCCGTTTTGTGCTCACGTTGCCCGGCATCGCCGGAATTATTTTGACGATCGGTCTTTCGGTGGATGCCAGCGTGCTGATTTACGAACGGTTGCGCGAAGAGCTCGCGCTCGGCAAATCGCTCAAGGTCGCGGTGCAAGCGGCTTACGAAAAAGCATTCAGCTCCATCTTCGATGCGAACGTCACGACGTTAATTACCGCCGCGATTTTGTTCTGGAAAGCGAGCGGACCGGTCAAAGGTTTCGCGATTTCACTGACCCTCGGCATTCTCGCATCGCTTTTCACCGCGCTCATCGCCGGACGAAATTTCCTCGGCTGGTTCGTCGACACTGGTCGCGTGAAAAAAGTGTCGATGTTGCACCTCATCTCGTCGCAACACATCAACTTTCTCGGCAAAG
>JBEEGX010000013.1:0-24670 GCA_041167105.1 Verrucomicrobiota bacterium | reverse complement strand
TTTCGCGTTTTCGCCGGCGTTGAGTGCGACATTCTCCGCGACGGCTCGCTCGATTTTCCGGACGAAGTTTTGCGCGATCTCGATTACGTCGTTGTGTCGGTGCACTCGGTTTTCAATTTGAGCGAGGTCGACATGACGAAGCGGATCATTCGCGCGATGGAAAATCCTTATGTGACTTTGCTCGCGCATCCGACCGGACGTCTGTTGCTGAAGCGCGAAGGGTACGATGTCGATCTTGCGAAGATCATCGACGCGGCCGCTGAGACCGGAACGTGGATCGAGCTGAACGCGGCGCCGAAGCGGCTGGACATGGACTGGCGTTGGTGGCCGCGCGCAAAAGAACGCGGCGTGAAATGCGTGATCAATCCCGATGCGCATCGCGTCGAGCGAATAAGCGATTTGTGGTTCGGTGTCGCCGCCGCGCGCAAAGGCTGGCTCACCAAAGACGACGTCGTGAATACGTTGCCGTTAGGCGAGATCGAAGTTGAGCTGCAGCGGAAGCGAAATCGTTAAGCGCAGCCGTCGCGTTGCGGCAAAAACATGGTGAGGCATTTGCAGGCGCCGCCGGCTTTAAGGAATTCGCTCATCGGCAATTGCTGACATTGGTAGCCGCGCTCCTGCAATGTGGCGACGAGCTTGGGCGCGCCTTCCGGCAAAACAATTTGTCGATCTAACACGACGGCGTTGCAGGAGAAGTGGATCGCTTCTTCTTCGGGAACGTCGATCAGCTCGGATACGTGATCGCGAATGGTGCGCTGGCCATATTCGTCGAACGCCGCGGGAAACCAGAACCCGCTACCGTCGGGCAACGGACAGAAACACGTGTCAATATGATAGAAGCGTGGATCGACAAGTTCGACCGAAATGACGAGGCAGCCTAACAAATCGGCCACGGCGCGGTGCGATTGGATGTCCGAACGAAATTTGTAGCCGCAAAAAAGTGCGTCGCCGGCAAAGAGCGCATCGCCTTCGCCTTCGAAATAAAGATTTTTCGGCAACCAGGTCGTCTCATAGCCGAACTTCTCCATCCAATCGACGAAGAACGGCGCTTCGCCGGCGCGTTCCTGGTGGCGAAAATTACTGGGGATAAATCTTTTTCCGATGGCGAGACCCGCATTCGCGGTGAAAACCATGTCGGGAAGTTTGGGTTGGGGCGGGACGAGATGAATTTTCGTGTCGAGCTTCGACAACGTTTCGTAAAGATTTTTCCACTGTTGCTGCGCGATTCCGGCTTCGGCACCGCGCGCGCGGCTCATCCACGGATTAATTTCGTATTCGATGCCGTAGTGATCCGGCGGACAAAGAAGCAACTCACGCATACAAGATCGACAATTACGCTTCGCGGCTGATTTCTGCGCCGTGTTCGCGCAGGCGGCCGATCAATTCGTCTAGTTGCTCGCGCGACTGGGCGGTGATTTCGATCTTGGCCGAGCTCTGATCGACGCGTTTCTGACCGATTTTAAATTCGACGATGTTAAAGACGGCCTCGCCGGTCACGATCTGGTCGAGGACCTTGGGCAGGATAAGCGAATCGATGATGTGACCGCGTAGCGCGATTGTCTCGGAAACCATGCGCGCAACTTAGCGAGGGAAAGTGCGTCCGCCAAATTGCGCAGCGGCGATGCAAGATCGACAATCGCTAAGATCGACAATGGAAAAGCCAAACGCACGTGGACCAACGCCGAGCCGCAAAGCGCAGGTGGCGCTCGGGCAAAAATTAAATCGCAAACCGAAACAGCCGCCGACGCCGCCCGGCGGCAAGATCAAGCGCAACCCTCCCGCCGCGCGCCCCATCGTGGAGCGTTAATGGATTTGTCGGGTCAACTGCGCGCGGTGGAAACGAAGATCGCGCGCGTTCTGGCGGCGAAGCCAGAATGTTTCATCACGCATCTGGCGGAGCTGCGCGTGCTCAAGCAATTGAGCGCGGATGATCTGCGTGGGTTCGCGCAGAAGAATGGTTGGCAAACCGTGCGTCGGCTCGGTGGGCGGCAGATCGAATTCTACAACGACGTGACCGTGCGCCCCGACCAGGCTGCGCGCTATCAGTAAATGTCGGGCCGCAACGCCGTCGCAGGCGGCTTACGAACGCGATTCACGAAAAAGCTGGCGGACGCGATGCCGCTGTCCGTGCTGCCGTTCTTGATCGCGATCGCCCTAACGACTGCCGATTTCTTGAGCAGAATCGGTTGCGTGTAAAGCGGTGAAGATGCGGTGGGCGTGCTGCCGTCGATCGTGTAGTGGATCGCGGCTCCGCTCGTAGCGCACGTGATCGTCACCGATACTTTTCTGCGGAAACTGCCGCCATTCGGTGAAATCTCCGGCGTCGCGACGGTTGCGGAAGGAATGGGTGTGGGTGTAGGCGTCGGTGTAGAAGTCGGCGTCGGAATGGGGGTCGTCGTCGGCGTTGGCGTTACTGTTGGAGCGGGTGTCGGTGTTGGAGTCGGTGTGGAACTGCCACCGCTGGTGACCGACAAAACGCCGATGCCGTTCGCAGATTGACCATCCGGATTAGTCACGGTGACATTTTGCGGGCCTTCCGCCGCATTGGTGGTGTCGAGATCAAGATCGACATGTGTTGGATCGACATAGGTAATCGAATTCACCACGACACCGCCGGTGACATTCGCGGAAATATGTTTGGCGAACCCAGCGCCCGGATCGAAGAAACCGGAGCCGTTCGTGGACGTGCCGGTGATAATGACGTGCACGGAAGATTGGCCGGTCGCGACACTGGTATCGGCCGAGGCCGGAGTTGCAGGCGGAGGCGCGACGATGCGCGCGACTTCGACGCCGTAACTATTGCTCGCGGCGCAAAATTCCTGCACGGTCCACATTGTCATATCGTCGGTCGGATCGATGCTGACGAATGAGTAATCGCCCCAACGTCGGCCGTTGCTGCCGCCGCTGTCGCCCGGCGGATTATACGAGGTGGTGCTGCTGGTGATGAGCGTTGGCGCGGTGACGCTGCCGAGCGTGTCCGTCGCTAATCGTCCGCTCTTCGCAACATCGACACGAAACGGCGAGCCCGCCGTGCTGAATCCGAATGCGGCGTGACCCTGGCCCGAAATTCCAATCGACGGCATCCAATATTGCCGGGCCGAACTAACGCCGAATGTGCTGTCGAAAATTGTTCCCGATTCGACCACGCTCGGCGTGCCGAAACCGGCCGGGACACTCAACTCATACCAACGCACCGCGCTGCGGCGATCGGTGTCGGAATTGGAAGCGATGCCACTCGAGGTGACGGATATAGAATGCGCCGTCCACAAACGGCCGTTGCGAATTTGCGCGGCGTAAAGGCGATCGTCGAGCGCGTCGAGTCGGCCGTTACTGCCGCCGCTGTTGCCGAAATGGTCGACCTTGATCGGCCAGGACGTGGCGTTCACCGTGATCGCGATATTGCCGGAAATCGTCGGTGTGCCGCCGGGATTGCTGACGCGACGCATGATCAAACGGCCGAACGCGCTGTCGCTCGGTCCAATGATGTAACCTTCGGTCGCGTTCGGATCGAAATTGTCGACGCCGCGCGGACTGTCCGGTCCGTCGCCGCCGGTGATGAGATTGCGAAATGCAGTCGTGACAATAGGACCGCCATTCAGGATCGAGCTCTTGCGAATAACAAACGCCGAAGTCGTGATGAACGAGCCGCTGGTCGCGCCGAACATGTTGCCGCCGATGTAAAGCGCGTTCGCGTCGAGTCCGAGCGATTCGTAATCGAGAAACTCACCCGTGCTCGCGCCGCCAAGCGTGTTCTGTTGCGCGAAATAAAATGTCCACACCGTGTTCGCCGTGATCACGCCGGCGCTCGCCGCATCGGATACCGCGACGAGGATTCGGTTCGGCGTATCGCCGATGTTGCTCGATGAACTGCTCGGCACGTCGATGATGATGAGGAACCAGCGATTCGTCAGGCGATCGTAGCGAATCTGCGGATCGCTCGTGAAATTCACAGGCGCCGGCGTCATGACCGACTTGAAGAACACATCCGGATCGACATTCATCACGCCGTCCGCTGTGCCGGTCGCTTTATTGAAGCTGCGGAGCCGGCCGTTTACGAAGACGATGAATTGCGACGGACCGACGGCGCCCATCGAATCCGGCGGGAATGCGCCGGTTTCGGCGGGGCCGGTCACACCGAGAAATGCCCGGCCGATCGTCTGCGCGGATTGCGCTTGCGTGACCGTGGCCGCGCTTGGCGTTGCGACACTCGCCGAGCGACCTGCGCCGCGATGCGGCCAATGCGATTCAAATGCTGCATTCGCATCCTGCGGCCGCTGCTCGCGTCCTGGGATCTCAAATTCGCGTTTCAAATATGTCCGGCGCCGCGGCGCTTTCGCTTCGGGGTCGGCCATGATTTCGTGCATGTGTTTCGACACGCCCCGCTCGCCGCGCTCAGTCTGGCCGGCGAAATGTTCGCTCTCCGGCAGAGCGTGCGTGCCCTGCGCATGGAGAAACGCGCTTTGATGCAAAGCTGCCGCTGAGACCAGTGCCAGCGCAGGCGCAATAACGCGGCGAAAAGTAGGAATCGTCATCTTGTTCGGGGGGACAAAACAGTCAGCAAGTTCATTGCCGCTGGGGGGGGCGTGATTATGTCAATCTTTTAACCTCGTGCAAATTATTTCGTTTCGTTAATTCTCGATGGACGCGTCACCTTCAAAAAATCCAGTCAGTGGGCTCGTCGCGGTGGCGATTGTCGATCTCGCACCAAGACCGATCTCGCGCGCTTCGCGTCCAGCTTCGACCGCCTTCTTGAAGGATTGCGCCATGCGGATCGGATCAGACGCAATCGCGATCGCGGTATTCACGAGCACCGCATCCGCGCCCATCTCCATCGCTTCGGCCGCCTGACTCGGCGCGCCCAATCCCGCATCTACCACCACCGGCACCGTCGCCTGTTCGATGATGATCTCGATCTGCGGTCGCGTTTCGATTCCGCGATTACTTCCGATGGGCGAACCGAGCGGCATCACCGTCGCGGTGCCGACGTCTTGCAATCGCTTCGCTAAAACAGGATCGGCATTGATGTAGGGCAACACCGTGAATCCTTCTTTCACGAGAATCTCTGCCGCCGCGAGCGTCTCCACCGGATCCGGAAGCAGATATCGGGGATCGGGATGAATCTCGAGCTTGATCCAATTCGGCATTCCCGCCGCGACCGCGAGCCGCGCCAGTCGCACTGCTTCTTCGGCATTGCGCGCCCCGCTCGTGTTCGGCAACAGCAGGAATTTTTCGCGATCGATGAAGTCGAGAATGTTCGCGAACGGATCGCCTTTGCCGGAAAGATCGACACGCCGTAACGCGACCGTCACGATTTCGGTGCCGCTCGCGACGAGCGCGTCGCGCATGAGTTCGTTCGACGCAAACTTGCCGGTGCCCACGAGCAACCGCGACGTGAACTCGCGATCGGCAATTTTCAATTTCGAGGGCTTGTCCGACATCGGCGCAAACTTAAACGAATTCGCTGTACGAATCGAATCGCTTCGGCGACTTTGTTCGCGTGACTAAATTCGATCTTCGTCTGGAAGATTGCGTCACCGGCATGGCGAAGCTGCCGAATGAAGATGTCGACCTTGTCGTCACATCGCCGCCCTACAATCTCGGCATTCGCTACGGAAAATTTTCCGACCGGCAAGATCGACAATCGTATTTGAAATGGTGCGCCGAATGGGCCGCGCAAATTCGCCGCGTGCTGAAAGACAGCGGCTCATTCTTCCTCAACGTCGGCGCCGCGCCGTCGAATCCGATGTTGCCGCACGAAATCGTGATGACTTTGCGCGAGTTGTTCGTCCTGCAAAACAGCATTCACTGGGTCAAATCCATCGCGATCGACGACCGCACGTTCGGCCATTTCAAACCGATCAGCTCGCCGCGATTCCTGAACGATTGCCACGAATACGTTTTTCATTTCACCAAATCGGGCAAGATCGACATCGACCGCCTTTCGTTAGGCGTGCCGTATCAGGACAAGAGCAATATTTCTCGATGGTCGCACACAGGCGGACGTGATCGACGCTGCCGCGGCAATACCTGGTTCGTTCCCTATGAAACCATTCAAAGCCGCGCGAAAGAACGTCCGCATCCCGCGACCTTCCCCGTCGCGCTCGCGGAAAATTGCATCAAACTCCACGGCGCATCGCGGGTGAAGACTATGCTCGATCCATTCCTCGGCATCGGAAACTCGGCCGTGGCCGCGAAGAATTGCCGCGTGACAAAATTCATCGGCTTCGAAATCGATGAGACGTATTTCGCCGAAGCGCGCCGCAGAATTACGGCGAAAATTTCTCGAGCGACTTAACGAGATTGCCCGGCAGTGGTCGCACGCGATCGAAAACGCGATCGCTCAACGGCTTCGCCGTGGTGTAACCGGCAGCGAACATTTCCAGACGCGCATCGAGATTGTCGATGTAATGCAGCGCCATCGCTTCCGGCGTTTTTGGACTAACGGGTGAACCAAATTGCATTTCGCCGTGATGCGCGCCGATCAAATGCAGCAAATGCAAACGCACATCTTCGCTCGGCGGCGCGAGATTTTTCCATGCGCCATCATTCTCGGTAATGAGCTTTCGCCAGAGCGCATTCACCAGTTCCAAACCGATCGAGATATGTCCCATCAATTCGCCGCGCTCATCGTATCCCATGACAAATCCGTTCTCCGGCAATTGGTTTTCCCAAAGCTTGCCGCAGTCGTGAAATAAAATTCCGGCGACGAGAAGATCGACATTCAACTCTGGATACAACGGCGCGAGCGCGAGCGCGGTGCGCATCATTTGCGCGGTGTGCTCGACCAATCCGCCGCGGCGCGCGTGATGATAATTGCGCGCCGCGGCAGTGCGGCGAAAGCGGTCGCCCCATTCACTCAGAAACGCCGCGCACAACGCTTTCAATCTTGGATCGCCAATCGCATTCGCTGTTTGCCTAACGAACTCGAAATCACGCGCCTGCTTCGCGCGCAATTCCTCCGGGCCTTCCAGCAATGCGTCGCGCTCATCCGGCGTCAGTGGCCGCACCGTCCACTTGCGCGCGTCGATGCCATACTGCGATTGATGAAATTCGCCCGTGACTTCGATGAATTCTTCCCCCGTTAGCGCACTGCACGTCTTGTAAGCCGGATGATCGCTCCAGACGCGCAACGTCATCCGGTCGCACGCATCCGCGAGACCCAGCTTGCAATACGGCTGTTGCTCGCGCGTCAATTCCGCGACCGCGCTCTCGACCTGTACATGCACGCGCGCTGTCACCGCGCCGTTCTGCGCGGCGCGGCGCACTTCACTCAACGTCATGAGCTGCGGTTGCATGTCGATCTTGCGCGGCGTCGGTTATTGCATCGGCTCGATCACGCCACACGCAATGCGGTCACCGGAGTTCCCGCTCGGATCGGTTTTCAAATCGTCTTCCTTATCGTGCACGATGACCGATTTCCCGATGATCGAATCTGCGCCGTCAAATTTTACGCCTTTGAGTTGAACTTCGACATGCGCTTTGCCGCTCGCGTCCGCTTCGATGTTGCCGAAGTCCCCGGCATGACGTTCAGGCGTGTCGACACCGCCGTGATGTTTCTTCGCGGGATTAAAATGCGCGCCGGCCGATGCGGCCTTCGGATCGGAGCAATCGCCTTTCTCGTGAATATGAAATCCGTGTTTGCCCGGCTTCAATCCTTCAAGATCGACAAGGACCTTCGCGCCGTCCGCGGTTTTGTTGAAGATGATCGTGCCCTTGGCCGGACTTCCGGACGCGGGCTGGAGCAGCACAACGCCACCGATGACTTTATCTTGGCTGCGAACGGTCGCCGCGATGCCGAGCGACATGAACAAAACAAAAATCGTTTTCATGTCGCAAACGTACGGCGCTTCGCCGCGAAATAAAAGTCAATCGAGCATGCGCTGCTCGAGGCCGGCGTAAGCGTCAACGCGGCGGTCGCGCAGGAATGGCCAGTGCGTGCGGTGCTCGTTCACGCGCGACCAATCGACATCGGCCATGACAATCTCTTGTCGATCTTGCGAACCTTTCGCGATGATCTCGCCATCGGGGCCGCAGATGAAACTTTGTCCCCAGAATTCAATACCGTCGCCGC
This sequence comes from Verrucomicrobiota bacterium, assembly GCA_041167105.1. Classification (GTDB taxonomy): domain Bacteria; phylum Verrucomicrobiota; class Verrucomicrobiia; order Chthoniobacterales; family UBA10450; genus JAJPGZ01. Next base: position 16,599 of record JBEEGX010000013.1, on the reverse strand, counting down.
CGGCCGGCGTTTCGTGACCGACGCGATTTGCCGCCGCGACGTAACAACCATTCGCGATCGCGTGACTGCGCTGAATCAATTCCCACGACGAATGCTGCGCCTTGCCGAATTCCTTTTTCTCTCTCGGATGCCAGCCGATCGCGGTCGGATAAAAAATAATTTCCGCGCCGCGCAACGCGGTCAATCGCGCTGCTTCCGGATACCATTGGTCCCAGCAAACGAGGACGCCGAGATTTCCCCTCGAAGTTTTCCACGATTGAAATCCGAGATCGCCCGGCGTGAAATAAAACTTCTCGTGATAAAGCGGGTCGTCCGGGATGTGCATCTTGCGGTATTTGCCTAACAAATTGCCATCGGCGTCGATGATGACCGCGGTGTTGTGATACAAACCCGCGCTGCGCTTCTCGAAGAGCGACGCGATGATGACGATGTGAAGCTCGCGGGCGACTTCGCCAAGAGTAGATGTCGATCTTCCGGGAATTTCTTCGGCCAACGCGAAATTCGCGTGCTCTTCCGTCTGGCAAAAATATTGCGACCGAAATAATTCCGGCAGACACACGACCTGCGCGCCCTGTTTCGCCGCGTCGCGGATGAAATCGACCGCTCGCTCGAAATTCGTTTCCGGATCAGTGCCGCACTGCATCTGCACGAGGGCGATTTTTGTTACCTCCGCCGTAGCCATCGCAAGAGATTAACCGCAGAGGCCGCAGAGATCGCAGAGATTTTTTTAAGGTTTTTCTCCGCGAGCTCTGCGGTTATTTATTTGATCGAGTCCGCCGGGACGATGTCGATCTTGTCGATCGTCACGCGCTTTGTCGGTTTGCTCATTTCGCCCTGCGAATTCCGCGTTACCTCGATGTTGCCGATTTTGTCGAGCACGTCGTCGCCTTTGATCAGCTTCCCGAACGTCGTGTATTTACCATCGAGCCGATGCACGGGCGCGAGGCAGATGAAAAATTGCGACCCGGCCGAATCCGGCGCCGCCTCACGCGCCATCGAGAGCACGCCACGATCGTGCGGATGATTGTTAAATTCGGCCTTGATGGTGTAGCCCGGTCCGCCGGAACCGTAACTGTTCTCTTTCTTCGGATCTTTGGAGAGCGGGTCGCCGCCCTGAATCATGAATCCCTTCACGATGCGGTGAAAAATCGTGCCGTTGTAAAATCCTTGTCGCGCCAGCTTCTTGAAATTGGCGATCGTCTCCGGTGCCGCGTCATTCCAAAACGCGACCGCCATGTCGCCTTCGCTCGTCTTAATAAGCGCGACTTCGTTTGCGGCATTGGCCGGTGTCTTCTCCTCTTTTTTTTCTTCCGCCGCGAAGACGGTGCCGCTCAACAGTATCGCCGCTAAGATCGACAACTTCATTTGGTCAATTCGCATGCCGCGACACTAAGCGGCGTGATATTCCTGTAAACTACGCACGCGGACTTTGCTTTTCTGCAGCGAGCGAATGCCGTTCGCGCTCGCTTGGGCCGCGCGCACCGTGGTCATGATCGGAATTTTCTGCGCGAGCGCGGCGTTGCGAATGATCACTTCATCTTCGCGCGGAATCTTTCCGCTCGGCGTGTTGATGATGAAAGTGATGTCGCCGTTCTTCACGCGATCCAGGACGTTCGGCCGGCCTTCGCGCAGCTTGAACACCTTCGTCACTTTGATTTTTGCATTCGTTAGGGCCGCAGCCGTTCCGCTGGTCGAAATAATTTCAAAGCCGAGCTTCACGAATTCGCGCGCGACCGGAATGATCGCTTCCTTGTCCGTGTCTTTCACACTGATGAACACGCGTCCCTTCTTCGGCAACGGCGGCGGCGCGGCCATCTGCGATTTCGCGTAAGCCAGACCAAGATCGACATCGATGCCCATGACTTCGCCGGTCGATTTCATTTCCGGGCCTAACGAGATGTCCACGCCTTGGTAGCGCAAGAACGGAAAGACCGCTTCCTTCACCGAAAAATGTTTCGGGATGATTTCTTTGGTGAAGTCGAGCTCGCGCAAACTTTTTCCGGCCATGATTTTCGCCGCGAGCTTGGCTAGCGGAACACCGATCGCCTTGCTCACGAACGGCACCGTGCGCGAGGCGCGCGGATTCACTTCGAGCACGTAAACATCTTCGCCTTTGACCGCGAATTGCACGTTCATCAAGCCGCGCACCTTCAACTCACGCGCCATCGCCTTTGTGCCCGTCGAAATTTCGTCGAGCACTTTCTTCGACAACGAGAATGTCGGAATGACGCACGCGCTGTCGCCGCTGTGAATGCCGGCTTCTTCGATGTGCTCCATGATCGCGCCGATCACGCTCGTCTCGCCGTCGCTGATGCAATCGACATCGACTTCGATCGCGTCTTCGAGAAAGCGATCGACCAACACCGGCCGATCTGGCGTGACTTCGATTGCGCTCGTCATGTAGCGGCGCAGATCTTCTTCATTGTAGACCAGCTCCATCGCGCGGCCGCCGAGCACGAAGCTCGGCCTAACGAGCACCGGGTAGCCGATCTTCTTCGCGATCGCGATGGCTTCGTCCGTGTTGACGACCGAACCGCTCGGCGTTTGTCGCAGTCCGAGCTTGTCGAGCATCGCGGCAAACAGTTGTCGATCTTCCGCGGTCTCGATCGATTCCGGTTGCGTCCCCAGAATCGGAACGCCAGCCGCTTTTAATCCATCGGCGAGATTCAACGGCGTCTGTCCGCCGAACTGCACGACCACGCCCTCCGGCTTTTCCTGATCGTAAATATTCAGCACGTCTTCGAGCGTGAGCGGCTCGAAATAAAGTTTGTCGCTTGTGTCGTAATCCGTCGAAACCGTTTCCGGATTCGAATTCACCATGATGGTTTCGAACCCGAGCTCGCGCAGGGCGAACGCCGCGTGCACGCAGCAGTAATCGAATTCGATTCCCTGACCGATGCGATTCGGTCCGCCGCCGAGAATCATGACTTTGCGTTTGCCCGACTCGCGTCGCTCATTCTCGTCGCCGTAAGTCGAATAATAATAAGGTGTGTAGGCTTCGAACTCCGCCGCGCATGTATCGACGAGGCGGTAAGTCGGGACAACGCCTTCAGCGATTCGTTTCGTGCGAATTGTTTTTTCCGACGGCCCGCGCGCGACTGCGAGTTGTCGATCCGAAAATCCGAGCTTCTTCGCGCGCAAAAATGTTTTCGTCTTCAAACACGACGACTCGGCAACGATCTCGGCGATGTTTCGCAGGAACCACTTGTCGATCTTCGTTAAGTCAAACACTTCATCGATCGACGCGCCCTTCTGAAACGCTTGTGCGAGGTAGAAGATGCGCTCGGCGTTCGGTGTCGAAAGTTTCAAGCGCAACGTTTCAAGATCGACATCTTTATCTGCGCCGTCGGCGCAGAGACCGAAACGTTTGATCTCGAGCGAACGCAGCGCCTTCTGCAGCGCTTCCTTAAACGTGCGCCCGATTGCCATCGCTTCACCGACCGATTTCATCTGCGTCGTTAGCGTGGCGTCGGCTTGCGGAAATTTTTCGAACGTGAAGCGCGGCACTTTCACGACGCAGTAATCAATTGTCGGCTCAAACGACGCCGGCGTTTCGCGCGTGATGTCGTTTTTGATTTCGTCGAGCGTGTAACCGACCGCGAGTTTGGCCGCGATTTTCGCAATCGGAAATCCCGTCGCCTTGGAAGCCAGTGCGCTCGAACGCGAGACGCGCGGATTCATTTCAATCACGACCATGCGGCCGGTATCGGGATGCACGGCGAATTGGATGTTCGATCCGCCGGTCTCGACCCCGATCTCGCGAATGACGGCGAACGACGCGTCGCGCATCATTTGGTATTCTTTGTCCGTGAGTGTTTGCACGGGCGCGACGGTGATGGAGTCGCCAGTGTGCACGCCCATCGGATCGAAATTCTCGATCGAACAAACGACGACGCAGTTGTCGGCCCGGTCGCGCATCACTTCCATCTCGAATTCTTTCCAGCCGACTAACGACTCCTCGATCAGCACTTCATTGACCGGCGACAATGCGAGACCGCGCGATGAAATTTCTTCGAGCTCGTCGCGATTGTAAGCGATGCCGCCGCCGCTGCCGCCAAGCGTGAACGCCGGACGAACGATAAGCGGAAATTTTCCGATCTCATCTGCAATGCGATCAGCATCCGCCCATGAATGCGCGACACCCGAGCGCGGAACGTCGAGCCCGATGCGCAACATCGCTTCCTTGAACAATTGTCGATCTTCGCCCTTCGCGATGGCTTGCGCGTTGGCGCCGATCAGTTTCACACTATGTCGCGCGAGCGCGCCGTTGCGATTCAGTGCCATCGCCGCATTGAGCGCGGTCTGTCCGCCCATTGTCGGCAAAAGCGCGTCCGGTTTCTCGCGTTCCATGATCGCCTCGATCACTTCCGGCGTGATCGGTTCTATATAAGTACGATCGGCGAATTCCGGGTCGGTCATGATCGTGGCCGGATTCGAATTCACGAGCACGACTTGATAGCCTTCCTCGCGCAAGGCCTTGCACGCTTGCACACCGGAATAATCAAACTCGCAGCCCTGCCCGATCACGATAGGACCGGAACCGATGAGCAGAATTTTTTTGAGCTCGTTGTTCCGCGGCATTCTTTGCGCGCGGAGTTTAGATCAAATCAGCCGAACTTCACGCGCGAATCACGCGACTTGTGATTCCGCCATGCGTTGTCGATTCAACCAAACTTTACAGATGCCTTTGATGCGCGTGAGCACGTAATAAATCGTCTGGCTGCGAATGCGCACCAATTCCGCGCCGACGATGCGCGTCACGAAATCGCTCGGAAGATCGACAATCTCCTGTGGGGTGCAGCCGTCGAGACCTTTGCACAGGATCGCCGTCATCGCGCGCGTAAGCGTTTGCACTTCCGGCCCGAGTGTCATGCGAATGTGCGCCTTGCCCTTTTCATCGACATGCAAATACACGCCGACCGTGTCCATGCATTCCTCGTCCTTGCGCACATCCTCGATTTGAAATTTTTCGCCCGCGCGCGGTTCTTGTCTCTTCGCGTTTTCGGAATAGGAGACGATGGTCTCGCGCCGCTCTTCTTCCGGGAGCGATTCGAAGAGATGAATGATCTTGTCGAGCTTTTCGGGATATTCTGAGGGCGCAGCGTTGCCCGCCTCGTCGATCTTTCCGCAATCTTTGCTCATCAATCGCTACGCGCCCTTCTCAATCGGTGCGCCGACTTTATTGCCCCATTCCGTCCACGAGCCGTCGTAATTGCGCACGTTATTCAGGCCTAACAAATACGTCAGCACAAACCAGGTGTGGCTCGAGCGTTCCCCGATGCGGCAATAAACGATGGTGTCCTTCTCCGGTGTAACGCCGGCACCTTCGAAATAAATTTTCTTCAGCTCGTCGACGGACTTGAAGGTGTTGTCGTCCTTCACCGCGGTTTTCCACGGAACGCTTTTCGCGGTGGGAATGTGACCGCCGCGCAACACGCCTTCCTGCGGATACTCCGGCATGTGCGTGATCTCGCCCTTGAATTCGCCGGGCGAACGCACGTCGATCAACGGCTTCGTCGCTTTGCTCTGCCCGAGCGCTTCATCGGCAAAGGCGCGGATCTCTTTGTCAAAACGCTTCGACGGCTTTGGATAATTTGTTTTCGTGACCGCCGGTTTTTCCTTCGTCAGCGGTCGATTCTCCGCTTTCCATTTATCGCGACCGCCGTTGAGAATTTTCACCTTCTCGTGGCCGAACAATCGAAAGGCCCAGAGCGCGTAGCACGCCCACCAGTTCGCTTTGTCGCCGTAGAAAATGCACGTCGTCTCCGGCGTGATCCCGTTCCTGCTGCAAAGCTCCGCGAATTTTTCCGGCGAAATATAATCGCGAATCACCGCGTCTTGCAGATCGGCGCGCCAATCGATGTGCACCGCACCCGGAATATGTCCAGTGTCGTAAAGCAAAACGTCTTCGTTCGATTCGACGATCCGGATCCCATCGTCTTTCAGATGCTGTTCCAGCCAATCCGTGTCGACCAATGCTTCTGGATGCGCGTACTGCGATGAGTTCGTTGCCATAGGACGGCAAATTTCCGTCTGCTTACTCGCGGCGGCAAGGAGTTTCCGTGGGCCCGCTTTAGTAGCAAACGCCCGGTGCCCTGCCGATGTATGTGTCGTCGTTCAACTGCGCGAGCATGAAGTGCGCAACATCAGCGCGCGAGATGCGGCGTGGCAGAATGTAATTGCCGATATTGAACCCGTGGCGGTATTTGCCGCGCGCAGGGTCATTAGTCAGTGTCGATGGCCGCACAATTACCCAGTCGATGTCGATCTTGCCGGCAATCAATTTCTCCTGCCGCACGCGGTCCCAGAAGTAGAACGGCAGAACGAGTGGGACGAACAGAAACGTCGCCGGCAATCCGAGTCGGCCCACGGTATTGCCTACGCCTAACGAGCTTTCGACAATCAAACGCGGCACCCGGCAGCTTTTCATCGCGCGCATAATGTTCTCGGTGCCGCGCGACAAAGTCTTCGTTGGCCAAAAGAGTTGTTTATGACCGAGCGCCGAGACGACCACGCTCTGTCCCTGCATTGCTTTCTCGACCGAGGCGTAGTCCATGACGTCGCCCCGCACGATGCGCAAATCGGCATTGGCGATCTTGAGCTTGGTCGCCTGGCGCACGAACGCGGTGACGTGATGGCCTTGTTCGAGCGCCTGCCGCACGAGTTCGTGGCCAGTGCCGCCGCTCGCGCCGATAACTAGAACGTGCGTGCGATTCCCCCAGCCGCGCGAGGGCGGCGTCGTTTTTTTCGAGCGCGGCGCCTTGCGAATAAGCGCGAGGTTATATCCCAGCGCGTAAACGAACCAGATGATGAAAATGATTTGCCAGTGCGCCATTACTTCAAAATTGAATCGGCTGGGTATATAACGCCGTTTTTCATCACGAAGTCGATATCGGATGCATGCGCGATGTCGTCGACTGAATTCGATTTTAGAATCACGAGATCGGCGAAGTTGCCCTTGTCGATCTTGCCGAGATGCACCCCGTCTCGCCGCCGAACAACTGCGCCGCGTTCGCCGCCGTGCCTTGCAAAATCTGCATGTTCGTCAGGCCGGCTTGTTTCCTAAGTCCGAGCGAAACGAGTGCGCGTGATTTCACGCTATTCCTTCGATTCGGGCACCGCTTTCTCCGCGGCCTGAAAGCCGATCTTCGAATGCGTGCCGTCGCAAAACGGTTTCTCGGTCGATGCGCCGCAGCGGCAAAGCGCCATGCGTTGCTCGGCTGGATAGGGATTTCCGTCCGCGTCTTTGAGTTCCACTTCGCCCTTCACGATGTAGGGCCCGTTTTTAATTACGTCGATTGTTACTTGCGCCATAGTGGCCTAACTGTAACGGTCTACGCGCGCGCGGCCAGTCCGCTTCGATTCCAACCAAGATCGACATGAACGACCTCAGCTCATACCTGAATGATCACCTCGCCGGTGCCGTCTCGGCACTGGAGTTGCTCGATCATTTAATCAAGCGTCACAAAGGCAAACCACTCGGTGATTTTCTCAAGCAACTGGAATTGGACATCGAAGAAGACGTGGGCGTCCTGCGCCGGCTCATCGAGAAATCGGACGCGCACGAAAGCGTTCTTCGCAAATCGGCCGGATGGCTGGCGGAGAAACTGGCGCGCTCGAAATTCAAAGCCGCGGGCGATGACGCCGGCGGTCTCGGCTTGGTCCAGGCGCTGGAAACGATCGAACTCGGCATCCGCGGGAAGCAACTGCTCTGGCGCGCCCTCGCCTGCGCGAATTTCCCGCCGGCGCGAGATGTCGATCTTCCAAACTTGGAGCGGCGCGCGGTCGAGCAGCAGGAGCGGGTCGAGCGGCAGCGGCTCCAATCCGCCCGGGAGGCTTTCGCACGTTAACGGCAATACGCGCACGTCCGGGCGTGCGTCGACCTGCGAATACACGGATAGCACGGGAGAATTTTCTTCGAAACGCCGCCATGCGACTCAAAGAGGCTAATCACAACGGCATCGATGTGTTTGCGCTCGAAGGCGACATCGATCTGCATTTCGCGCCCTGTTTCCGCTCGGTTTTGCAGGCGAAAATCAACGCGCACTGCCCGGCATTGATTGTCGATCTTACGCAAGTCACCTTCATCGACTCGACCGGTCTCTCCGTCATCATCGAATACTTTCGCGACGCCGCTCAACACCGCGGCGTGCTTTGTCTCTGCGGACTAAACGACGAGCTGAAAAACATTTTTCGCATCGTCGGATTGGACCGCACGATTTCGATGTTCGCGACGGTGGATGAAGCCGCGAGTGCGTTTAGTGCTGGCAGCGTTCAGCCGCATACCGAGGCGGCATTCGCTCGCGCGGAGAAGGTTTAATTCGGCTCCGGTCCGCGAAACGCGTCCACCTTATCGATCTTCGGCAGCTTGACGATGCGCTGTTTCTTCACGCTCTCGAAAATCGCGTCGATGATGCGTTGGTCCTGCAATCCTTCTTCGCCGGGCGTGTAAACCTCGCGATTGCTCATCACGCAATCGGCCATGTGATCGAGCTCGTTCGCGAATTGATCGGTCTCCGAAATTTGCGGCAGCGCCGGTTCGTTAGGCCGGGCAAACATTTTCAAGCCGCGGTACGGAAACGCCGGGTCCATTCCGAATTCGCCGCCGTTAGTCACGACGCGATATGCGCGGCTTTCGTGCGCATCGAATCCGCAGGCGCAATTCGCCAGCACGCCGCTCGGAAAACGCATTTGGAAAATGGTGGTCGCGTCAACTTCCTTGAAGCGCGCATCGCCGGCCGGCCGGAAGGATTGCGCGAAAATTTCGATCGGCTCTTCGCCTAACAAAAAGCGAATGGTGTTGATGCAGTAGACGCCGACGTCGCCGACCGCGCCGCTGCCGGAAAGTTTTTCGCTCAACCGCCATTCCATTTTGTCGATCTTCTGCATGTTCACCGACTCGATGAACTTCACGTCGCCGAAAGTTTTCTCGCGCACGAGCGTTCGCATCGCGCGGTTCATCGGCTCGTATTGAATCCGATACGCGATCATCAATTTCACCTTGGCGTGCCGGCATTCGCTGATCATTTGCTGGCATTTCGTCACGCTCGTCTCCATTGGTTTCTCGCAGAGGACGTGTTTGCCGGCGCGCGCCGCGCGCACGGTGAACTCGGCATGCATCGAATTCGGCAGGACGATGTAAACGACCTGCACGTCCTTGTTTTTCGCGATGCGTCCGAAGTTTTTGTAATTGTAAATCGATTTCGGATCGATCCCGTTCTCCTGCGCGATCTGCTGCGCTTTCGCCGCGTCGCCGCTGACGAGAGCCGTGAGTTTCGCTTTCTTGCTCGCGCGAAACGCCGGAATCAATTGTTGGATCGACAATCGCCCAAGGCCGACCAGCGCGAAGCCGACGCGATCACCGGTCGCGACCGCCGGAGATTCTTGTGAAGGAGATTCCGTTGCTTCGGTTTCTTCTTCGTTAGGCGTTTCTTCCTGCGCCGAGGCTAAGCGCGCCGCCGCTCCAGCAAACGTGAGCGCGACGGCGCCACGCGCCGCGCACGAGATGAAATTGCGGCGATTAAACGTATCGGGGTTCATATCAACAGTTCGCACGCGCACAGTCGCCCGCGTTGCACGATGTCGATCTTAGCGGCGTCGCCGGCCGAACGAATAACCGCGATGCGTGCGTCCGCCGCCGATGGCGCGCTTCCCACCCGATGCGGCCTCAGGTTCGAACAACGCGGTGTAGAGATACGGAAAATTCTCCAGCTTCAATCGCGGAATCTTCCGGCCGATGAATCGCTCGATCGCCTGCAAGGCCGCGGCTTCTTCGCCGTTCATGAGTGTGAAGGCGTCGCCGACATTTTGCGCGCGGCCGGTGCGCCCGATGCGATGCACGTAATCTTCCGGATGTTCGGGCACATCGTAATTGATCACGTGACTGACGCCGGCGATGTCGAGTCCGCGCGCCGCGATGTCGGTCGCGACCATCACTTCGTATTTTCCCGACTTAAAACCTTCGAGCGCTTCGATGCGTTCGCGTTGCGTGCGATTGGAATGCAAGACCGCGACCGAATGATTTCCCTGTTTCAATTTGTGCGCGATGCGGTCGGCGCCGTGTTTCGTTCGCGAAAAAATCAATGCGCTGTCGAAGTTTGTGCGCTCGAGCAGCGCCATGAGCAGATCGAATTTCTGCTCCGCCGCGACCGGATACACCGCGTGCGTGACCGTTTCGGCCGGCGAACGTTGCGCGCCGATCTCGACCGTTTCGGGCTCGTGCAAAACCCACGCGGCCAGCCGTTCGATCTCAGGCGGCAGTGTGGCCGAAAACAAAAGTGTTTGTCGATCTTTTGAAATCGTTTCAACGATCCGGCGAACGTCCGGGAGAAAACCCATGTCGAGCATCCGATCGACTTCATCGAGCACAAGAATGCTTACGTCGCGAAAATTGAGCGTGCCTTGTTCGAGATGATCGAGCAAACGACCCGGCGTCGCGATCACCACGTCCATGCCCGCTTTCAAATCTTCGCGCTGTTTTCCGTACCCAACGCCGCCATGAATGACCGTCGCGCGGATGTCGGTGAATCGTCCGTAATCGCGAAACGCGGTCTCGACCTGTGCCGCCAGCTCGCGCGTCGGTTCGAGCACAAGACAGCGAAATTTTCCGTGCGCGCCTAACAACGTCAGGATCGGTAAAGCGAAGGCGGCGGTCTTTCCCGTCCCCGTTTGCGCGGTGCCGATCAAATCTTTCCCGGCAAGAATAATCGGGAAGGCGCGCAGCTGGATCGGCGTCGGCACGGCGAAACCCATGGCCTGCGTTCCGCGCACGACTTCCGGCGACAGTCCGAAATTATTGAACGACACACCGCAAACTAACTACTCGTGCGGTAGACGCAAAGGATCCCGACCGATTATCTCTCAGGAACGCAGGAAATGCTTCAGAATCTCTTTCCCTTTCTGCGTTCCTGCTTTCCTTAGAGATCAATGGGCGACGCGCTGCGCATTTTCGTTCTCGCCGACACGCACAACAAATTGCCGCAGTTGATTGTCGATCTTGCGCGAGATGCGGATGAGATCTGGCATCTGGGTGACGTGTGCGCGGAAAGAATTCTGGATGAGCTGCGCGCGATCGGGCCGAAAGTCACGCTCGTTAGGGGAAATTGCGATTCGAATTACGAATGGCCGTTAGTTGTCGATCTTGCGCGCGGCGGGTTGAAGTTCCGGCTCGTGCACATTCCGCCGGAAACCCTGCCGGACGATGTCGATGTTTCGCTGCACGGTCACACGCACGTGCCGCGAAATGAAAAGCGCGGGAACGTTTTGTTTTTGAATCCGGGCTGCGTCACGCGACCAAACCGCGGCGCGCCCGCTAGCGCGGCATGGTTGAAAATCGACAACGGTAAAGTCGACTGGCGATTCGTGCCGCTTCGTTAGGCTATTCAGTGCGCAAGGCGACGATCGGGTCGACGCGGCTGGCGCGACGCGCGGGAATCCAGCAGGCCACCGTGGTCGCGGCGAACATGAGCAGTCCGACTTCGAGGTAAATTTTCGGGTCGACACCGTTCACTTCGAACAAAACGCGCTGCAAAAGTTGCGATAACGCAATTGCGCTAACCAAACCAATGGCCGCGCCGATGCCGAGCAATTGCATTCCGTGCGAAAGAATGAGTGTGCGCACTTGCGCGGGTCGCGCGCCGAGCGCAAGACGAATGCCGATTTCGCGCACGCGCTTGAGCGTGGTGTAAGAGAGCAATCCGTAGAGCCCGATAGTGGCGAGCGTGAGCGCGAGTCCGGCGAAAACAGAAAAGAGGAAGCTGAGTAATCGTTGCGCGCCCCAGGTTTCCTGAACGCGATCGATCATCGGCCGCACGTCGAACACGGGCTGTGCCGGATCGATCGAGCTGACGACGTCGCGAATCGGTCGTTCAAGCGCAGCGCGTTCCGATCCGCTGCGGATGAAAAGCGTGAGACTGTTGCGTTTCGCCTGCGTGAGCGGCGCGTAGACGACGGGCAGTGGCGCCATTTCGTCGACGGCGTGAAAGCGCATGCGTGCGACCACCCCAACGATTTCGCTCAAGACGTTGCCTTCTTCGTCGTTACCGACATCGACGTGAATGCGTTTTCCGACTGGATCTTCGCCGCGAAAATATTGCTCGGCGAATGCTTGATCGACAATGACGACGCGCGGCGCATCGTTCGTGTCGCGCTCGTTGAAGGTGCGGCCGCGCAAGAGCGGCGCTTTGAACGTGGCGAAATAATCGCCGGCGATGATTTCGAGATCGGCGCTGGGCATTTGCGCGAGCGAAGGTTGCGCGGCGCCTTCGCGCCAAAAGCCGGTCTGCCAACTGCCCATGAGCGGAGCGTTGGTACCAATCGCGACGGTCTGCACTCCGGCGACGGTGCGCACTTTATCGAGAAGCGAGTGGGTGAAGATGTCGATCTTGTCGCGGTTCGAGTAAGTGTTCCAAGCCAGCTCCATGCGCGCGGTGAACAGTCCGCGCGGCTCGTAGCCTAACGAGAGCGATTGCAGGCGCGAAAAACTTTTCAGGACAAGCGCGGCCGCGATGAGCAAGGTGAGCGTGAGTGCGATTTGTGAAATGACGAGCCAGTCGCGTGTCCGTTTCGCCGAGGGCGCGTCGCCGCTTCCGAGCGAGCCCGCTTTCAGCGCCAGTTGAACATCGCCGCGCGAACTTTGCCAGGCCGGCCAAAGTCCAAACAACACCGCCGTGACCGACGCGATGATGAGCGTGAACGCGAGTACGGGCAGGTCGAACGACATGTCTTGAAATCGGGAAACATTTTGCGGTGCGAGCATCGACAACACGTCGCGCGACCAAAGCGCGATGAAAAAACCGAGCCCGCCGCCGAGCAAGGCGATGACGAAGCTCTCGATCAACAGTTGCCGGACGATTTGCATCCGGCTCGCGCCAATCGCCGCGCGAATGGCGAATTCTCTTTCACGCGCGGCGCCGCGTGCAGCGAAAAGATTGGCCAGGTTGGCGCAGGCGATGAGCAAAACCAAACCGACTGCGCCTAACAACAGCGTGAGGTTGGTGCGATATTTGCCGACGAGATTTTCGAGCAGCGGCGTTACCACCGCGGTCACGGTTTTGTTCGTTTCGGGATACGCTTGTTCCAGTCGCGCCGCGATCGTTTTCATTTCACTGCGCGCAAGATCGACATCTACTCCTGGCTTGAGCCGGCCCCAGACGTACATCATTGGGTGATGCGAACGATCGAGCCATGCCGGGTTGTTGCTGCGCCGGCCTAACGACAGCCAGACATCGGTGTCCGAGGGCGAAGTCATTTGCGGCGGCATCACGCCGATGATGGTGACGCTTTGATCGTGAAGATTCATCGCGCGCCCGATCACTTCCGGTGAACGATTGAACGCGCGCTGCCATAAATGATCGCTGATCACGGCGACGGGCGGCCCGCCGACCTTGTCTTCGTCCGCACTGAAAACGCGGCCCAGTTGCGGCGCGACGCCGATGACATCGAAAAAATTGCGCGTGACCGACGCGGAGGAAACGCGCTCCGCTTCGCGTCCGGGAATTGCGCTGAGATTGCGCGATTCCTTATGGGTGCAGGCGAGATGTTCGAAACTTTTCGCTTCCTTTTGCCAATCGAAATAATCTGGCAACGCGACCGAAAAATCCTGACCCGGTCCGCTCGATTCGCTCAAGACCATGATGCGTTCGGCATGCGGGTACGGCAGCGGCCGCAAGAGCACGGCGTTGATCACGCTGAAGATGGCGGTGTTCGCGCCGATGCCGAGCGCGAGCGTGAGGATGGCGATGGCGGCGAAGCCGGGACTTTTCAGCAGTTGGCGAAACGCGAAACGGAAATCGGCGAAGATGAGTGAGATCATGTTTATTGTTCCCGGAGTGCGATCATTGGATCGACATTGCTGGCGCGATGCGCCGGCCACCAACACGCGAGCAACGCGACGAACGCGAGCACGGCGCTGACAATGGCGAGCGTCGGAAAATCAGTGGCGGCAATGCCGTACAGAAGCGTGCGCAAGATTCGCCCGACGCCAAACACGCCTAACAAACCAAGCGCGACCCCGATGGCGACAAGCTTCATCCCGTCGCTCAGAACGAGGCGAAGGACTTGATAACGTTGCGCGCCGAGCGCGAAACGAATGCCGATTTCCTGTCGACGTTGCGTAACGGCATAACTCATGACGCCGAAAACACCGGCCGCCGCTAGCAGCAACGCAATGAGCGCGAACGATCCGACGAGGAGCGCATTCAATCGCGGCTGCGCGACAGATTGCGAAACATAATCGGTCAGTGGCCGGACTCGAAACACCGGAACGTCCTTGTCGATCTTAGCAACAACATCGCGTAGCGCGGCGCCGAGAAGTCGCGCGTCCTCGCGGCTGCGCACGAACAATGTCACGCCCTGGATCGGGAACTGTTGGTGCGGAATATAAATCTGCGGTTTAGGCGCATCGCGCAAACTGATGAGATGGATGTCCTGCACCACGCCGACGATCTCGCGCACCGGCGGATCGCCCGGCTCGCTCGATCCGTTAGGCTGGATGCGTTTGCCGACGGGATCTTCGCCGGGAAAAAATTCCTTCGCGAAACTTTCCGAAACGATTGCGATCTTCGGGGCTACGCGATTATCGCGCTCGGTGAAATCGCGACCGCGCACGATCGGCGTGCGCATGGTTTTAAAATAATCATGCGTAATGACGTTGACCTGCGCGATCGGCTGCTGCGCTTTCGGTGCCGGGCGTTCCTGAATATCGAAGTTGAAAGTGATTTCGCTTCCACTGAGGGGAGTCCACCAAGCGGCCGCGGCCGACTCCACACCCGGCAACGTGTTTACTTGCGCGAGCAAATTTCGGTAGAACGCGACCGCCTGCTCCGGTTTTCCGTAGCCGGCGTCGGGCACAGTGATGCGCGCGGTCGTGACATGTTGCGGATCGAAGCCGGGCGGCACGCGTTGCAAGCGCAGAAAACTTTCGACGAGCAAACCGGCGCTGGCGAGCAAGACAAGCGCGAGCACGATCTCGACGACGACCAACGTCGCGCGCGTACGGCGGCCGTGCCCGCTCTCGCTCGAGCCGCGCGTGGTTTCGTTTAACGCGCCGGCCAAATTCGGATGCGAAGCCCGCCACGCCGGCAACAATCCAGCCAACGCACCGACGAGCAGACTAACGAACGTCGTGAAACAAACGACGCGCAGATCGGTCGAGATTTCGTTGACACGCGGAATCGTCGCGGGCAGTACCGCTTTCAAGGCGTCGAGACCCCAGGTTGCAAAAAGCAAGCCGGCCACGCCGCCGCCGCCGCCTAACAACGCACTTTCGACCAGCAATTGCCGCACGATGTGCCAGCGACCGGCGCCAAGCGCGGCGCGAATACTGATCTCACGTTGACGCGAGAGCGAACGCGCCAGCAGAAGATTGGCGACATTGACGCACGCGACCAGCAAAACGCACCCGGCCATCGCGCAAAGCATGAGCAACGCTGGGCGCGCGTCCGCCACCATCGCGGTCGACAACGGCCACGGTTTCACGCCGACATTCGAATTTGAATCAGGATATTGCTGGCGCAGCGAGGCGCTGATCGTGTCCATGTTCGCCTGCGCCTGTTGGATCGACATGTTCGGTTTTAAACGCGCGACGCATTTCATGAAATCGTTTCCGCGCTCCTCCGTCATCGGTTTTTCGCCATCGTGCGATTCGCGCAAGATCGACATCGTCGTCCAGATTTCCGGTGGAAAATCTCCAATCGGAAATGTGAAGCGTTGCGGCATCACGCCGACCACTTGAAATTTTTGGCCGTCGAGTGTGATCGACTTGCCGACGATGGCGCTGTCGCCGCCGAATTGTCGCTGCCACAATGCGTGGCTCAAAATCGCCACGCGATGTCCGGGTTCATCTTCATCCGACAGAAACGTGCGGCCGATGATCGGTTGCACGCCTAACAACTTGAACAAAACTGCGGAAACATGCTCGCCCTGTAAATGCGTGGCCGCAGCGCCATTGGTCAGCGTCATGCTTTGGTTGTGGTAAACCGCCATGCTTTCGAAAACGTGGTTTTGCGCGCGCCAATCGACGAAGTCGGGATACGACACCGCCGAATCGTTGCTCGCCGGGTCAACGCCTTTCCGAATGTCGTAAAGAGAAAGAGAAAGAATTCGCTCGGGCGAATGGAACGGCAGCGGTCGCAGCAGCACTGCATTCACCACGCTGAAGACCGCGGTGTTCGCGCCGATGCCGAGCGCGAAGGTGAAGATGACGATGACCGCGAAGAGCGGTTGTTTGAACAACGTGCGAAGCGCATGACGGAGATTTTGCATGGATTGGTTTATTCGGTGCGAAGCCGCTTCTTCAGCATCCGAAATACGTACACAAATCGTGCATCGACGACTTCGTTAGTCGAATATCAGATACCGGTTGTTTCGACTGTGGGCGCGCAGGCTACGCACGGTGTCAGGCCCGCGGCCGGAACGGCGACGCGCTGTTGCGCGAATTGCCAGATCGAAAACACGGCGCTCAAAATAAAGAGCGTGAAGACCACGACCTCGAGCGCGCTGCGGTTTTTGTCCTCCGAGCGGGAGCGGACGAGGAGGGAATAAGTAGAGTTGGTGTTGTTCATGGCAGCCCCCTTATGCAACGGCTGTGCCACGAATTTA
>JBEEGX010000012.1:0-15005 GCA_041167105.1 Verrucomicrobiota bacterium | reverse complement strand
GAACGGAACGGCGGCGGCGTTGAGCAAACGTCCGGATGTGAAATAGGGATGCTCGCGCGATGGATATGGGCAATCGCCGAAATCGAATGCGATCGACAACAGCACGAGAAACGCGACGAGCGCGGCGAAACTCAGCGCGCATGTCCAAAGAACTTGGCGCGGAGCATTCGTAACTTTGCGCGCGAAGAGACTGGCGATCGCTGCGAGGAATAAAAGGCTGGAAGTCATGGCGAAGAATGTATCGGCCGCGGTGGAGGCGAGACGTTCGCCCTGCCAGATGAATTCGCCGCGCCAAAAAGTCGCCACGAGTTCGGAAAAAAAATGTGTCGCGCCGGCGAACGAGAAGATCGGATGCGGCCACCAGTCGGCGATCGGTTTTCGCGTCCAGCCTAACATGTCGATCTTCGCGCGGGAGGCGGTGAAATCGCCGAAAGTGTGAAGATTCCACGCGAACCAACAGCCGAGCGGGATCGCGACGCAAAACAGGAACGCGACGAAAGCGAGGAGCGCGTGCCGCGACATTCGATCGCGCGCTAACAACAGAAGCATCGCGGGTAGAACGACAAACAGCAGTGGGAGGTTCGCCGTTTTTGTGAGACAGGTCGCGGCCAGACCGAGCCCGACGAACGCGCCAAGCATGATGCGCGACGGTTGCGTTTGCCACAGCCTAACAAGTGCGAGAAGCGTCGCGGCGAAACACAACGGCGAAAGCGCGTCGCTTTGAATAGAGTAAAGCGCGCTTTGCGGCCAAACGGCGATCAACGCGGCGACCGCGATGACAGGTAATTGTCGATCTTCGAACAACGCGGCGGCAATCCGATAGCCAATCCAGACAAGCGCAGCGGCAAAGAACGTGTTGAGAAAACGCACCCAGTAAAGCAACAGCGCGCCATCGAATCCGAAGACGCGGCCGAGGTTCATCCACATCCCAGCCAGCGCATAGTAAAGCGGCGGCTCGCCCGATTCGTGGTTTGGACGCGACTGCCAGGCTGGAACTTCCTGCGCGAGCAATCGGTCGCGATCGTTAGGCGAAAGCGTCCAGTTCGGCGCAGGATAATTGCCGCCGTATTGCTCAGGCTTCATGAAATATTCGGGCGAGCTGTAGAGCGCGAAATAATCCGCTGACTCGGCGCCGAAATTTTCGAGCGATCGCGGCGGCGCACCGCGCGCGTATTTCAATACAAGATCGACATGTGCTTGTTCGTCGACGTTGTTGAAGAACGGAAACGCGGCCGAGAAAAGGAAAACACGGATCGCGGCCACGAAACAACAAATGAGCGCGATCCGTTTCGAGCTCATTGCTGCGATGCGAGCCGTTGTTCGATCACGGTGAGCGTACCGTGCTCGGCGACGCGCGGCGGCGTTCCGCCTTTCTGCAAAAGCGTCTGCTCGATCTCGGCCCGATACGGCGAGTTCGTCTCAAGCACAAAAGTCGCACGCTCACTCGCGCTCGGTTCCGGTTTTGGAATTTGCGGCGGATAAAACGAACGCTCGATTCCGAAGATGGCTTCGGACGCGATAAGCTTTTCTCCGCTTTCGAAAATCAGCGGATAGACAAACGAAATCGTCGTCCACACTTCGCGAATTTGGTTTTGCGCGAGGTCCTGCTCGACCGCGTCGATGTCGCGTCCGGGGATTCGCGCCATTTCCAAACCAAGCGGCGGTTTTACGACAACGAGCGTTTCGATCTGGTCCTGCAGCGTCGTGCGAACGATCGTGTGGA
Source organism: Verrucomicrobiota bacterium (assembly GCA_041167105.1). Classification (GTDB taxonomy): domain Bacteria; phylum Verrucomicrobiota; class Verrucomicrobiia; order Chthoniobacterales; family UBA10450; genus JAJPGZ01. Next base: position 13,282 of record JBEEGX010000012.1, on the reverse strand, counting down.
CGCCGCAGATAATGACCGCGAGAAAAATCGCGCCGCCGAGAATGCGATTGGCGGAGACAATCGCGCGCGCAGCTAAGATCGACATGAAGAACGCGCCGGCCAGAAAATAACCGGGCACGCGCACCGGCGCGATGAGGTAGAGCGCAAATGCGGCGGCAATCAGAATCAGCATTAACAAGTCGGCGCGGTTGCCGTTAGTCGTCACGCGAACAATGGCGGCGACGATAGTGATGATCGCGACCGCATACATGACGCAACCGGTCCACGGCGTCTCCGGAAAATACCAGAGCACCGTGTCCGGCCCGAAAAACTTCGGCATTTCGTGCGCGAAGATTTGCCACCATTGCGCGGGAGCGAACCGCGAGACCAGTCCGCCAGTTTCAGGTTTTTCGAAAAGGACGAAGCGCCAATTCGCGAAGTTGTGCGTGAAGTTCCAATAGATCACGGGCGCGTAACCGATGAGCGCACCGAAGATCGACATCGTGATTTCGCGAAATCGTCGGCGCAACAGAAGGACGATCCATAACGTCACGATAATCGGCGCGACGATTTCCAAACTCCACACGCTCAAGCCGCAGACGAGACCGAACAGGAATGCATTTCGCAACGACGGCTTCGCTTCCAGTCGCGCAAACAAGAGCACGAGGAGCGGAATGGAAATGAAATAGAAGGCGTAGCCTTTCGCCTGGAAATGCCATTTCAACAGACCGGGCCAGAGCGCGAAGATGATGCTGGCAATCGCGGCGATACGTTCATCATAAAGTTTTTTCGCCATGGCGTAAAAGAGAACGAGACAGCCTAACGAAAGCAGAACTGTCACGGATTTAAGCGCGAACACGCCGATTCCGAAAAGCGCGAATGGAATTACGCTGAGATAAGCTTCCCACGCGCCGGAGCCGCTGTAGGAAACGCCGTAAAGATAAAATGGGAAATTACGGCCTTCGAGAATGTGTTTCGCCATCAGGCCGACGATGGCTTCGTCGCTGATGACGTGACGTTGCGACAAAAAGAGAATCGCGAAGCGGACGATTCCGATTACGACGACTAAGCCGATGATGAAGGCGTGGCGGCGAACGAAATTCACCGGCGCTAAGATCGGCAACTACTAAGATCGACAATCACACGTCGTAATACATCGAGAACTCGAACGGATGCGGGCGCAGGCGCAGTGCGTCGTATTCTTTCGTTTTCATGTCGATCCAGTTCGCGATGAAGTCGGCGTTGAAGACGTCGCCGCGCAGGAGGAATTGGTGATCGGCCTGGAGCGCTTCGATGGCGCCGCGAAGTGAATCGGGCACGCTCGCGACTTGCGCCAGTTCTTCGGGCGGGAGGTCGTAAAGATTTTTGTCGAGCGGATCGCCGGGATCGATGCGGTTTTGAATTCCATCAAGGCCGGCGAGTAACATCGCGCTGAATGCGATGTACGGATTGCACGCCGCGTCCGGGGTACGGAACTCGACGCGCTTCGCTTTCGGATTCGCCGAATACGTTGGAATACGAATCGCGGCGGAGCGATTGCGCGCGGAGTAAGCGAGATTAACCGGCGCTTCGAATCCGGGGACCAGCCGTTTGTAGCTGTTCGTGGTCGGATTTGTTAGGCAAGTGAGCGCGGGCGCGTGTTTCAAAATCCCGCCGATGTAAAAGAGCGCCATGTCGGAGAGACCGGCGTAACCATTACCCGCGAAGAGCGGCTTGCCTTCTTTCCACAACGACATGTGCGTGTGCATGCCGCTGCCATTGTCGCCGTAAATCGGTTTCGGCATGAACGTGACGGTTTTGCCGTGCCGCTTCGCGATGTTGCGGATGATGTATTTGTAATACTGCATGTGGTCGCCCATTTGTTTCATCGGCGCGAAACGAATGTCGATCTCGGCCTGGCCCGCGGTCGCGACTTCGTGATGCTGGCGCTCGATCGGGATGCCGGCTTTCTCGAGCTCGAGACACATTTCATTGCGAATGTCCTGCAACGTGTCGGCTGGCGGAACGGGGAAGTAACCTTCCTTCGCGCGAATCTTGTAGCCGAGGCTGGGAAATTCTTCGCGCGCGCTGTTCCAATGTCCTTCAACGCTGTCGACCAAATACGATGACGAATTGCCGGTGTTCGCGAATCGCACTTCATCGAAGATAAAAAATTCCGCTTCGGGTCCGAAGGACGCGGTGTCGGCGATGCCGGTCGATTTCAAATACGCTTCTGCTTTTTCGGCGACGCCGCGCGGATCGCGATCGTACGGCTCGCGCGTGATCGGATCGACAATCGTGCAGATGAGTGAAAGCGTTTTCTCCGCGTTGAAGATGTCGATCCACGCCGTGGAGGGATCAGGAATCACGAGCATGTCGGAAGCGTTGATGACTTTCCAACCGCGAATGGACGACCCGTCGAAGCCGAGGCCTTCCGTGAAAATCTCTTCGTTGTATTCGGTGAGCGTGGTCGTGAAATGCTGCCAGGTGCCAGGGAGATCGGTGAATTTGAAGTCGATCAACTTCACGTCCTCGTCCTTGATCAATTTGCTGACGTCGGATGCGGTTTTGTCTTTGGCCATATTGTCGATCTTGCGTGGGTTTGGTGTTCGTTAGGCGGAAAAATGAAAATAATTCGCGCGTGGAGGCGACGATGCTGGCGAGGTGAAGGGCGAGAGCGACGCGGCGGACTTCACACCGCGCGTTCGCCGATCTCTTCCGTGCGGATTCGCACCGCGTGTTCCACTGGCAGCACAAAAACTTTTCCGTCGCCGATTTTTCCGGTCTTGGCGGCGCCGACCACGGCCGCGACTGCTTTGTCCACCAGTTCGTCGGTGAGCACGACTTCGACTTTCACCTTCGGCAAAAAATCCACCGTGTATTCGCTGCCACGATAAATCTCGGTGTGACCTTTCTGGCGGCCGAAGCCTTTCACTTCCGTTACGGTCATGCCTTCGATGCCGAGCTCGGCCAGCGCTTCCTTCACTTCCTCGAGCTTGAACGGTTTGATGATGGCTTCGATTTTTTTCATACGGATGACGATGTCGATCTAATCGATGTCGATCTTGGTTTCGCTGACCCGCGCACGCGCTTCCTTAACAATCAAACGCGCGCGATGCAATGAAGATTTTTTCGCTAATCCGCGCGGATTTTTTTGATAAAATTTTTCGCTGGAGAATACTCAAGACGGATGCCCCGCGACTCCTTCGTTCATCTTCACCTTCACACCGAATACTCGCTGCTCGACGGCGCCATTCGGATGAAGGAGCTGATGAAAAAAGCGAAGGAATTCAAAATGCCGGCGGTGGCGATGACCGATCACGGGAATCTTTTCGGCGCGATCGAATTTTATCAGGCGGCGCGTGACGCGAAGGTGAAGCCGATCATTGGTTGCGAAGCCTACGTCGCGCCGCGTTCGCACAAAGACCGGCCGTCGTCGATGCGCGATGCGGCGTATCACTTCACGCTCTTAGCGCGCGATGAAACTGGTTATCGCAATCTCGTTAAGCTCATTTCAACGGCGCACCTCGACGGATTTCATTATCGGCCGCGGATCGACAAGGAACTCCTCGCGCAATATCACGAAGGTCTGATCGGCTTGAGCGGTTGTCTCGCGAGCGAAGTGAACAGCGCGATTCAATCCAACAAGATCGACATAGCCACGCAGAGCGCGGCGGAGTATCGCGACATTCTCGGTGCGGAGAATTTCTTCATCGAATTGCACGATCACGGCATGGAAGAGCAACGGCAGTGCATCGCTGTCTTGCCGAAAATTGCGAAGGACATCGGCGTCGGACTCGTCGCGGCAAACGATGTGCATTTTCTTCGTCGGAGCGATCACGACGCGCACGATGTGATGCTTTGCATCGGCACAGGCAAGATGGTCGCGGACGAAAATCGGATGAAGTACACGCCGGAATTGTATTTCAAATCGCCGGAGGAGATGCGCGAGCTGTTCAAAGATTTTCCGGACGCGATCACGAACACGTTGGCAATTGCGGAGGGGTGCAATCTCGAGATCGATTTTAAGACCTCGAAATTTCCGGCGTATCCGATGTCGGATGGCGAATCGCGCGAGAAGTATCTGCGCGAACTTTGTGCGGAAGGGCTAACGAAACGTTACGGCGAGCGCGCTAAGATCGACAATCAACTTTCACAGCGCCTCGAATATGAGCTCGGTGTCCTCGAGAAAACAGGATTCGTTAGCTACATCCTCATCGTTTGGGATTTCATCCGCTTCGCCAAAGAGAAGGGGATTCCAGTCGGGCCCGGGCGCGGATCCGCCGCCGGTTCGTTAGTCGCATACGTGCTCGGCATCACCGACATCGATCCGCTGCAATACGGCTTGATCTTCGAACGCTTCCTCAATCCGGAACGCATCTCCCCGCCGGACATCGATGTCGATTTTTGCGAAGCGCGCCGCGGCGAAGTGCTCGATTACGTTAAGCAAAAATACGGCGAGCGGCGCGTCGCGCAGATCATCACGTTCGGAAAATTGAAAGCGAAGAGCGTGGTGCGCGATGTCTCGCGCGTGATCGGCCTCAGTTACGCTGAAGGCGATCGCATCGCGAAGATGATTCCTAACGAGTTGAATATTACCCTCGAATCGGCCGTAGAGAAGAATGTCGATCTTAAGCGTGCCATCGCGAGCGAGCCGCAAACGAAACAGGTCTTCGAGTACGGAAAAATTCTGGAAGGCATTTCGCGCAACGCCGGTATTCACGCCGCCGGCGTCGTTATCGCGGATCGCGACCTGACCGAATACGTCCCGCTGTGTCGCGACGTGAAAGGCAACGAAGTCATCACGCAGTATCCGATGAATCCGTTGAACGATCTCGGATTGCTCAAGATGGATTTCCTAGGGCTGAAGACGCTCACCGTGATCGACGACACGATGAATCTGATTCACAAACGCGAGCCAAATTTCTCGCTCAAGAACATTCCGCTCGACGATCAACTCGCGTTCGATCTCTACAATCGCGGCGAAACCATCGGCCTCTTCCAAATGGAATCGGGCGGCATGACATCGACGGCGAAGCAATTCGATGTCGGCAAGATCGACGACATCATCGCGCTGATCGCGCTCTATCGGCCGGGCCCGATGGATCTCATCGGCGATTACATCAAACGCAAAAAGGGCCTAACGAAAATCCGTTACGAGCATCCTTTGCTCGAAGAAATCTGCTCCGATACTTACGGCGTCATGATTTACCAGGAGCAAGTGATGGCGGCGGCGAGCAAACTCGCCGGCTACTCGTTAGCGCAAGGCGATCTCCTTCGACGCGCCATGGGCAAAAAGGACAAGGCGAAGATGGCGGAGGAACGCGAGAACTTCATCAAAGGTTGCGCGGACACGAACAAGATTCCGGAGAAAAAGGCGAATGCGATTTTTGATTTGCTCGAAAAATTCGCCGGCTACGGATTCAACAAGAGCCACAGCGCGGCCTACGGACTCGTTAGTTATCAGACCGCGTATTTGAAGGCGCATTATTCGGTCGAGTTCTTGGCCGGATTGTTGAGCAACGAAATCAACAACACCGAAAAAATTTCGGTGTTCGTGGGCGAGTGCAAACGGATGGGCATTCCAATTTTGCCGCCGGACATCAATCGCAGCTCGCTCAAGTTCACGCCGGAAGATTTCGATGGGAAGAAGGCGATTCGTTACGGACTCGCGGCGATCAAGAACGTGGGCGAAGCCGCAATGGAGATGTCGATCTTGGAACGGGACCAGAACGGCGATTTCAAATCGATGGAAGATTTTTGCGGACGACTCGGCTCGCGCGTGGCGAACAAGAAGATGCTCGAGAGCCTCATCAAGGCCGGCGCGTTCGATTTCACGAAGTGCGATCGCGCCGAGCTGTTCGATTGCATCGACGAATCGCTTTCCGCCGCCGCGTCCGCCCAACGCGATCGTGCTGCCGGACAAGTTTCGCTCTTCGACGAGGAGGCGCACGCGCCGATGAAGCGGAAGCGAATGATAAAACCGTGGAGCGATCACGAAATGCTCACCTACGAGAAAGAACTCCTCGGATTTTACGTGAGCGGCCATCCGCTGGATGCGTATGTCGATCTTCTCGCCGCGAAAAATTACCAGACGATTGCTTCGTTAGGCGAAATGACCGACCGCGCAACGTTCAAAGTGGCCGGCGCGCTCACGCAGATCGAACGCAAGTTCACCAAGAAAGATGGAAAACCTTTCGCGGTGATTTGGATCGAAGACCTGACCGGCACGTTGGAGATCGTCATCTGGAATGAGACGTATTTGCAGGTGGCGGACACGCTGATGACCGGCCGCGTGGTGGCGGTGCGCGGAACGCTCGACACGCGCGGCGAAACGCTGCGCGCAATCGCTCAAAACGTGAAAGTGGTGGGTGCGATAAAGTCGAATGGTGCCGCGAATGGCGATGCAAGATCGACATCTTCATCTGCGAACGAATCGCCAGTGCTGCTGCGGTTCCCAGAAAAAACAACGAGCGAGGAGCTGCGCGAAGTCCAGCAGATCCTGGCCAGCTCGCCCGGCCGCCGTCCGGTGCAATTAATTTTCGAGAACGCCGTCGTCACAGCCGCGCCGAACTTTGCAGTCGATCTCACGAACGATCTCGAACAAAAACTTGCGCGCTGGCTGGTGAGCGCAAAATCCGAGCGCAAAGCTATTTCGCCGGAAGGTTGATCGACAACGTCGTGTTCGGCTCGTTAGGGCAAAAGAGCCGGTAAGTTTTTTCGGCGCCGTCAGTCCGCAGCGTCATCTCGGAAATGCCCGCGAAAATGCTGCCGCGCATTTTGATTTCGGTCACGTTCATGAGCGGCGGCGCGTTTTTTGGCAGCAAGACCAATTCGACGCGATTGATGCAATCGGCCGCGATCGGTCCGAATCCCATCGCCGTCATCGGCCGCATGGAGATGTCGATCTTCTGCGGATCGGAAAAATCGGCGACACCGTTGAGTGAAATCGCGGTCGCACTGGCGCCGAAGGTGAGGCTGTCGAATGTGGCGGAGCGCCCGTTGAAATCGAAACGGGCGTTGCAGGAAAGCGGCGGGAAAAAGTTCGGCGCGTAGAGCGCGAGGTTTTTTGCGGCGAGCTCGACCGTGCCGCGCAATCCCTGCGCGCCCGCCATGTCGATCTTGCCTTGCACACGCAGAAAATCTTCCTTCTGCCGAAAATTAAATTGCGCGATGTCGGCGATCCTGTCGGCCATGTTGAGCTCGAGCTCGAAGAGATCGACCGGCCAACCGAACAGCTTGAGCGACGTGCCGTGCGCGGAGATGTCTCCGCTGAGATTGCGCGCGTGCGAATCGATCGTGCCCTCAATCGCGATGGCGCCGTGGAATTGATCGCGATTCCCGCCGAAGAGGTTCGCGAAGTCGGCCACGTCGTTGATGGCGCTGGAAACATCGGCGTGAAAATCGGCGGTGAGCCAGTCGCTCCATTTGTTAGGCAACGGCGCGTCGCCGCTGAGCGTCAGCTCGTTTTTGCGCTGTTTAATGTAGAGTTGCTGGATGTCGATCTTGCGATTGTAAAACGAGGCGCCGAGCATGAGCACATCGGCTTGACGATCGCGCCACGCCGGCGCGCTCAATTCCGTCCAAAGTGACGCCGTCGCGAGCGACGCGTCACGCGGATCGGCGCGATACGTAAATTTTGCCGCGCGCAATCGCCCGGAAACGCGGTCAGCCAAACCGACAGCCTCCGCCGTTTGTGCGAGCGAAATATTCGCGGCTGATGCGGCGACAATCCAGTTAGGCGGTTGTGTGCGCCAATCACTCGAGACATCACCACGGATATTTCCACCGAAGGCATCGAGATCGAACTCGGTCGCGATATGTCGTTTGCTTAGCCGGCTGAGGTCGAATGTGATCGATTGCAAATCGAGTCCGCGCGTTAAACCGAGACCGGCGAGCGTGAGGCGATTATCCTGCCAGCGCGTGCCGCCGTTCAATCGAGAAAATGTTTGCCTAACGAGCGGCGAGGCGATGGTAACTTCATTCGCGCTGAAACGACCCGGCTCGATTTCGCTAAACGAGATCGCGCCGCCGCGAACGAGCGCAACGACGGCGCCGTTTTCCACGCGCAGGTCGAACTTGTCGATCTTCGCGCTATCGGGCAAAAGTTTTTGCCAGCTCGACCAAACGCGCTCGCCGAAGAATTCGCCGTCTGGATTGCGATGAATTTCCACATGCAAATCCGAGACGGTCGCATTGCGCAGCGCGCGTTCGCGAGTTCCGAGGAGGATGCGTTTGAAATTCAGACGAGCGCTCACTTGCGCTGCGCGAAGGTCGATGCGAAAAGCCGCGTTCGGCGCGCTCGTTAGGCGAACATTGTGCAGCACGACCGGACGCAGGAACGGCGCTTCCACCATGTCGATCTTAGCGGTGAGCTTTTGCTGTCGCGCCGTCCACCAAATCCACGCGCGCACGCCATCGGCCACGAGCAAGGGCGAGGCGGCGAGGGCGATCAGCGTGAGCGCGACGGCTATGGCCAGAATGATGCGATGCTTCAGTGGCACGCGTGCTCTTTAGCAGCAGAACGGTTTACTGACGAGCCGGCAACGCGGGCTCGCTCGAAAAGACGAGACGCAAAGGCTGCGGCGTATGCACACGCGATTCGAGCTGTTGTTGCAAGGCGCGCTCGGCATCGATCGGTAAATTCGCTTCCTCGGCTTTCTGCCGCGCGAGTTGGGGCAAGATCGACAATTCACTCTGCACATCGGCCGCGGAGATACGGTTCCAATAACCGTTCTCGAGCGCGAGCACTTCCATCTGTTCCTGTTCGACGCCGAGAATCTGCGCGTGCGGAAGTTGAATCACGATCTCGTTAGGCCGGAGATCGACCGCGACATTTGCGCGCAAATCGAATCCGGCTTTGACGTTGAACGTGCCGTGAAGTTTCACGCGCTTCGAACTTCCGGCCCACGTGCTTTGAAATTCATGCTCAACCTCGACGCGACGCGACAAGATCGACAACTCGCTCGTCTCGGTTGTTTGTTCGAGATAAACGCGATTGTTGATCGTGATGCGCGGCTGCAAGTGCGCGATGTCGACGAATGCCTCTTTGATGTCGCGCGCGACGCGCTCACTTTCACCAACGCCGCTGCGCATCGCGCGCAGCGGCCACGTCTCCGTTCGATAAAAGACAAACGCGATGAGCAAGGCCGCGATCAACGCCACCAGCGTCAACGCCACCGGCCAGGAAATTCGCCCCGCTGACTTCGACATTGGGCGTTGGACGTTAAGCGTTCGGCGTTTGCTCAATCAGTACAAAAAAGTACCGCCCCCCGCGCCCGATGGGCGCGAAGGGCGGCTGTTCCCCCCAGAACATCTTTCAAAAACTGCGCGTGTAGTAACCGACCTTGGGAGGGGTAGCAACAAAATTCTGCGGAAAGTTATCGGGCGAATTCACTTGTTTGCAATAAATTGCCTTCGGCACAGTCGATTGTCGATCTTGCATGCTCACAAAATTGCAGCTCCGGAACTTTCGTTGCTTCGAGTCGCTTACGCTCGGGCTGGGGGGCGGATTCACATTTTTCATCGGGGGAAACGGGGAGGGGAAAACGTCGATACTGGAAGCAGCTTGCGTGCTGCTCCGGCTGCAATCTCAGCGCAGCTCGACTCTGTCGCCGCTCGTGCGCGTGGGCGCGAAGGCGTTTTCCGTGCGCGGCCGCTTCGATGAGCACGCACTTGAATTCGGCTATGGCGGCCTGCACCGCCGTTTGAAATTCGATGAGGTCGATCAACGCACCTCCGCCGAGTATTTGCGGCTCGCGCGGGTGGTTTCGTTTGCCAACATCGACATCGAGCTCGTGCGCGGCGGTTCCGATGCGCGCCGGCGTTATCTCGATTTTCTCGGAACGCAGATCGAGCCGACGTATCGAGCAACCTTGCGCTCGTACGAGCGAGCGCTGCGTTCGCGCAATGCGTTGCTGAAATCTGCGACGCCGCGACCGCGCGAAATCGCGGCGTACGATACGCCGTTGATCGAAAATGGAACCCGATTGCGCGACCTGCGTTCGTCGATCGTCGAACGGCTCGCGCCATTTGTCCGCACGGCGCATCACGAGATCAGCGTGACGACGGAAAAGATCGACATCTACTTTTCGCCGGGCGCGGCGGAAGATTTCACGCGCGATCTGGCCGATTCACGCGAGAAGGAATCGCGTCTGCGCCAGACGGTGGTCGGTCCGCACCGTGACGATGTCGATCTTTTCGTTGATGGAATGCCGGCGAACAGTTTTGCATCCGAAGGTCAGCAGCGAACGCTCGCGCTCGCGTTGAAAATTGCGCAGGCCCGCGTCTTCGCCGGCGCGGGCGCGCCACCGGTATTGTTGATCGACGATATCTTCGGCGAGCTCGATCCGGAACGGCGCAACGCATTATTGCGTGCGTTGCCTAACGATTCGCAAAAGCTCGTGACGGCGACGTCGCTGCAATGGCGCAAAGATTTCGCTGACGGCGTCGTGTTCGAATTGCAAGATCGACAATTACGTCAACGCTAATGGTAGGGTCGGCGCGCTGCGCCGACCGGACGCCGCAGCGCGGCGTCGCTACCGAAGTTTGCGACGGTCATAGACCGCCGCTACAGTTTCTCGTGAGGGATCTTGGGAACAAAAAGGAAAGCCTCGCGGGCAAGCTGCTCGTCGCGCACCCGAATATGCTCGATCCAAATTTTCGCCGCGCCGTTCTCTTCATTTCCGCGCACGAGCCGGACGAAGGAGCGCTCGGCGTCATCATCAATCGGCCGCTCGAAAAGCATGTGGGCGAGCTCGTGACCGAATTGCCGCCCGAAGGTCTAGCCGACGTGCCGGTTTTTCTCGGCGGACCGGTCGGCAAAGACAAACTCATGTTCGCCGCGTTCGAATGGGAGAATCCGCATGCGCTGAAAATTAATCACAGCGTGAGCGTCGATGAAGCGAACGATCTGGCGACGACCGATCCGAAATCGATTTGCGCGTTTGTCGGTTACGCCGGGTGGGGCGCGGGTCAGCTCGAAGCGGAGATGAAACAAAACTCGTGGGTCCTGCAAAAGCCGAAGCGCGCGATGTTGAAACGCGAGCGCTTGCCGAAATTGTGGTTCGAGATCATGCGCGGACTCGGGCCGTGGTTCAAAATGCTCTCGGCTGCGCCGGACGATCCGTCGCTGAATTGAGTGTCCTCTATGCGATTGCCGTTTGTGGTGAAAGCGTTTGCTGCATTGTGTTTGATTACCGTAGCAGCCGAAATTTGGGAGCTGTCTAACGCTTTGTTTCGCGGCAATGTTTCTTGGAGAATTGCTTACTCGGTTTGCTACGTGGCGATCTACACATGGCTAGCTGTAGGCCTTCTTCGATTACAACCGGTGGCCCGAGTTGTTGCATTGATCACATGTTGGATCTTCTTTGTCGGTTGCGGTCTGATTGTTGGGGCACGGATTATTTTGGGTCACTTCGAGGTTGACTCTCCGCTCCTTACCATACCGATTTGGATTGGCACTGTGGTGCTAACAGTCTGGTTGTATATCACGTTACGGCGCGCAGAAGTTCGCGAGTTGTTCCAGCGTCGGGTTTCCACATGAACAGGAATCCGTCGGCTCGCGTCTGATTGTCGCGTTCGCAGCCGCGCTTCACACCTTTTCACTTGTCACTCATCACTCATCACCTATCACTTGCTGAGTGATCATCGGCGTTCCGAAAGAAATTAAGGAACAGGAGCAGCGTGTGGCGTTGCTGCCATTCGGCGCGGCGCAATTAAAGAAGCGGGATCACAGCGTGGTCGTGCAGAAGAACGCGGGCGTCGGTTCCGGTTACGCGGATGAGGATTACGTCAACGCCGGGGCGGAGATTGTCGATCTTGCAGAAGATGTGTTCGCGCGCGCGGACATGATCGTGAAAGTGAAGGAGCCGCTCAAGGCGGAGTTTCCGCTTTTGCGCAAAGGACAAATCCTGTTCACGTATTTGCATCTCGCTGCGAGCAAACCGCTCACCGAAGCGTTGCTGAAATCCGGCTCGGTTGGCGTCGCCTACGAGACGATTTCGGTGAACAATAAGTTGCCGTTGCTCGAGCCGATGAGCGAAATCGCGGGCCGTATGTCGGTGATGATGGGCGCGAGTTTTTTGGCGAAGCACAATGGCGGCAGCGGAGTGTTGTTAGGCGGCGTGCCGGGAGTTTTGCCGGGACGCGCCGTTGTTCTCGGCGGCGGAACTTCGGGTGTGAACGCGTTGCGCATGGCGCAAGGTCTCGGCGCTGACGTGACGATTCTCGATGTCGATGTTGAGCGATTGCGTTTCCTCGACCTCGTGATGGACAACATCCGCACGCAATATTCGAATGAAGCGAACCTGAACGATCTCATACCGGATTGTGATTTGTTGATTGGCGCGGTGCTCTTGCCTGGTGCGAAAGCGCCGAAGCTCATCACGCGCGCGATGTTGCGGCAGATGAAACCAGGCAGCGTCTTCGTCGATATTGCCATCGACCAGGGCGGCTGCGCCGAAACATCGCGGCCGACGACGCACGACAATCCCGTTTATGTCGAGGAAGGCGTGACGCATTACTGCGTCGCGAACATGCCCGCGGCCTATTCGCGCACCGCGACTCAAGCCCTAACGAATGTCACATTTCGCTATGTGCAATTGCTGGCGGATCGCGGACTCGAAGGCGCGTGCAAAATCAATCCCGCCCTCGCCGGCGGCATCAATACGCGCGAGGGCAAACTCACCTGTCAGGCGGTAGCGGACGCGCATGCGATGAAGTATGAGCCGCCGTTTTAAAATTTCCCGCAAGGCCAAAAACTGTGCTTGCTCCGATTCCACATTGAACTCAACGTTGAGTTCACAACACCAACACCTATGAAGAAATATATCTGCGTACTGGCCGGCGCCGCGTTGCTCGTGGCGTGTGAACAAAAATCCGAAACCAACACTACTACGACGAGCCCGAGCGGCAGTCCGTCGACCACCGATACGACGACAACGACGACGACTTCGCCGGCAACATCGGCTTCGCCGTAAATAAATCGGCGATCTGTCCGTCAAACCCTTACAACATGAAGACATTCATCTGCGTTTTGGCCGGGGCCGCTTTTTTGACGGCCTGTCAACAAAAGCAAACGACCGTAACAAACCCGCCCGGTGGTGAGAAAAAAGAAAGCAACACCACGGTGGTGAAGGACAAGGAGCCATCAGGTGGTTCCTCCAGCTCGAGCAGCACGAGCACAAACGCTTCGTCGCCGGGTACGAGCACGTCCACGACGAGCTCGACTAGTTCTTCGCCGCATCCGTAACCGGTTCGCGCGTTTAGATTCGCAAAATCTTCCTCCGCAGCCGCGGGGGAAGATTTTTGCTGTACGCAAGAT
>JBEEGX010000011.1:0-41545 GCA_041167105.1 Verrucomicrobiota bacterium | reverse complement strand
CCAAAGGCGACTAGGCTGCGACAAAGGAGCAACCTAAACACGAACGATGGACGACATTCCATAGATGACTCGTTTTCGTTAAAATCCATTCGGGTTTCGACGTTTAATCGGACGTGTCGAACAACTCGGTATTGGTTCCGAGTTGAAGGCAAAGAACTTTCCGTCTTTGCTTGCTGACATGCGCATCTTAATGATCAGCGCCGAAGGGCCGCCGTTGCAACGCGCCGGCGCGCTCATCGATGTGATGAACGCGTTGCCGCAGCAGTTGCGCGACCGCGGCCATGAAGTCAGCATCGCGCTGCCGTTCTATCGCGAGATTCGCGAGAATACGGAATTCAAAGAGGAAGACACCGGTATCACGGTCGATGTGCGCGTCGGCGAGAAAACTTATGTGGCCGAGTATCTCGAAAGTCGCACCGCGACCGGCGTGCAGTTATTCCTGATTCGCTGCGACGAGTTCTTTGATCGACAAGGAATCTACGGCGAGCACGGCGAAGCGTACGAAGACAACGCGGCGCGCTTCATTTTTTTCACGAAGGCCGCGCTCGAGCTCGCGCGCCGGCTCACGCCCTCCGTGCAGATTTTGCATTGCCACGATTGGGCGGCGGCGCTCGTGCCGGCGTTCGTTAGGGCATATCATCTGCCCTTCTCGACCGTGCTCACGATTCACCACGTCGAAGAGCAGGGAAGTTTCTGGGGACTCGATTTCGACCTAACGAATCTGCATCAACGCTTCTTCTCGCTCCACGGCATCGAATTTTTCGGGCGGCTCAATTTCCTCAAAGGCGGAATCCTCTTCGCCGACAAACTCACTACCGTGAGCGAGCACTACAAACATGAGATCATGACCCCGGAAGGCGGCGCTGGTCTCGACGGCGTCCTGCGCGAGAACGCGCACAAGTTTATGTCGATCTTGCATGGCGCCGATTATACCCGGTGGAATCCCACGACTGATCAGTACCTGCCCGCGCTCTACGACGCCGACTCGCTCTGGGGTAAACAACTTTGCCGCGACGCGCTCCTCAACCATCTCCAGCTCGCGCCCGCGCCGCACGGCCCGGTCTTCGGCATGGTCACGCGCGTCGTGAAAGAAAAAGGCTTCGACATTCTCGTGCCGCTGCTCGACCGCCTCCTCAGCGACGACGTGCGCCTTATTATAATAGGCGAGGGCGATCCGGCCTTTGAAACCGCGCTCACGGTCGCCGCGAAAAAATTCCCAACGAAGTTTTCTTATCAACGCCATTACGACGAACAACTGGCGCATCTCATCGAAGCCGCCATCGACATCAGCCTCATCCCGTCGCGCTTCGAGCCGTCAGGTTTGATGGCGATGTATTCGCTCAAGTATGCCGCGCTCCCGGTCGCGCGCGCCGCGGGGGGCATTCAAGAAATCATCGAGGACTACGACCCGACACTTGATCGCGGCTACGGGTTTTTGTTTTTCGATTACTCGACCGAAGCGTTCTGGGACGCGATCAAACGCGCGCGCGAAGTCTTTAACGATCGCACGCTCTGGCACACACTCTGTGAACGCGCCATGGCGCGAAATTTTTCCTGGGACGCATCGGCCGCGCGTTACGAGCAAGCGTATCGCGCGCTCGCGCCGGCCGAAGAAGCCGCGGCCTGATTGTCGATCTTTTACTGGTAGCGACGCCGCGCTGCGGCGTCTCCAAACTCGTGCCGGCGCAGCGCGCCGGCGCTACCGAATAAAGGTTTCGCATTCCCGTCCAAGTCTCGCACTACAGCCAGCGAAACATGCAAGCGAACACGGCGACACTCGATCAACCGACAAGTTCTTGCTTCGGCGAAAGCTTTCGTATCTCCTCGGCGGCTCTGCCTTCGCCTGGAATGACCGCGGCAAGATCGACAATCACTCCGTTGAGCTGGGCGTTCGTCGTCACCATCGCGCAAATCGTCATCGCCGTGCTGCTCCTCGCGCCGGAAGGTCCGCTCTCCTGGCGCTATTCCACCTTGAACCAGCACGACAGCTACTGGTTCATGAACATCATCGATCGCGGCTACGAAACCATCGTTCCGCCGATCAATCACAAGGTGATGGAAGTTTCCAACGTCGCATTCTTCCCCGCTTATCCCGCGACCGCGGCGCTGCTCCATAAAGTTTTTCGAATTGAAACCGACAGCGGGTTGCTCATTACCGCGCAAATCGCCGCGTTCGGTTTCTGGAGTTATTTCTTTCTCTTTTGCGAACGCTGGAACCTTTCGCCGACACTGCGCTCGTTAGGCGCATTGTCGATCTTGTCCCATCCGGCCGCGTTCTTTCTTATCGCGGGTTATTCCGAATCGATGTTCCTGATGGGGCTGCTCGGCTTTCTTTATTGGAGCACGTCGGAATCGCGCTACGCGAAAGTGTTCGCTGTTCTGCACGGCATCATTATGTCCGGCACGCGCATCGTCGGTATTCCGTGCGCGGGCATTCCAGTCATGCAATCGATTTTGCAAAAGCGATTGTTTCCGCTGCGTCAGCATTTGTCGGTAATGACGATGTCGATCTTAGCGACATTCGGCGCCGGCGCGTTCTTCACTTATTGCCTCATACGCTGGGGGCATTGGGACATGTACATGCTCACGCAATCGGCCGGTTGGGGAATCGTGCCCGATTACCTGGCGATCTTTCGTCCTTCAAGTTATCGCTGGCTCGTACCCGCGCTGAATAATCCGGTCGAAGCCAGTCAGCTTGCGACTTCGCTGACGATGGTCGCGTTCATCATCATCGCGATTGTCGAAATCGTCGCGGCATTGCGGAGCGAGACGAATTGGCGCCAACGCATCGGTCTCTACGCTGCCGGAGCTATTATATATTACATCTCCATCAGCGGCGTGGCCTGCGTCGAGATGGAGAGCATGCTGCGCTATCAGTTTTGTTCTCATACTTTAATCGTGCTGGCGTTCCTGCACTTTCTGCGTCAACTTCGCCTCCCTCCGCTGCCAGTGCGCGCATTGGCGACGGCGACTGTGGTGCTGGCGTGCGCCGCGGGGTTAATCGTACAGGGTTGGTACGTGTGGAATTTTACCCGGGCAAACTGGGTCGCTTAATAACATGAAAACGAAGGTAGCTATTATCGGAGCCGGTCCGGCGGGTCTCACCGCCGCCTATCTGCTCGCGAAGAATGGTGTCGACGTCACCGTGCTCGAGGCCGATCCGGTTTACGTCGGCGGAATTTCGCGCACCGCCACCTACAAGGGTTTTCACTTCGACATCGGCGGTCACCGGTTCTTTTCTAAATCGAAAGCAGTCGAAGATTTTTGGACGGAGATATTGCCTGACGACATGCTGCTGCGGCCGCGTTCGTCGCGCATTTATTACAACGGTAAATTTTTCGCCTATCCACTGCGCGCCTTCGAAGCGCTGTTCAAGCTCGGCGTTGTAAGATCGACATTGTGCGTGCTGTCGTATCTGAAGGCGAAAGCATTCCCGGTGCGCGATCCGCGAAATTTCGAGGATTGGGTGAGCAATCAATTCGGCAAACGTCTCTTCAACACCTTCTTCAAGACTTACACCGAAAAAGTCTGGGGCATGAGCTGCAAGGAAATCTCGGCCGATTGGGCGGCGCAGCGCATCAAAGGGCTGTCGTTAGGCAGCGCGATCAAGAACGCGCTCATCCCGCAGCGTTACAACGGCGACCGCAGCAAAGTGATCAAGACACTGATCAATTCCTTCCGTTATCCGCGCAAAGGTCCGGGCATGATGTGGGAAGTTTGCGCGGAAAAAACCAAAGCCATGGGCGGCAATATCGAAATGGGCCACAAAGTCGTCGGCCTTAATTACGATGCGCCTAACGAAAGCTGGACCGTGTCATTGCAAGATCGACAAGGTAATGTCCAGACGCTTCAAGCCGAGCACGTCATTTCATCCGCGCCCATGCGCGAGCTCGTCCGCGGGATTCGGCCGGAAGTTTCCGACGAAGCCAAACGCGCCGCCGAGTCGCTCAAGTACCGCGATTTCATCACCGTGATGTTGATCGTGAAGAACCGCGACGCATTCGACGATAACTGGATCTACATCCATGACCCGAGAGTCAAAGTCGGTCGTGTCCAAAATTTCCGTTCGTGGTCGCCCGAGATGGTGCCCGACCCGGACAAAGCTTGTTACGGACTCGAATATTTTTGTTTCGAACACGATGGCGTTTGGGATTCGAAAGATGAAGAGCTGATCAAGCTCGCGACGCGCGAACTGATTGAGATCGGCCTCGCCAAAGAAGGCGATGTGCTCGACGGCACCGTCGTTAGGCAAAAGAAAGCGTATCCGGTTTACGATGATGATTACGCCAAGCACGTCGAGACGGTTCGGCGGGAGCTCGAGACGCGCTACCCGAATTTGCATCTCGTCGGCCGCAACGGCATGCATAAATACAACAACCAGGATCACGCAATGATGACGGCGATGTTGTGCGTCGAAAATATTTTGGCCGACAGCAAGCTTTACGATCTTTGGGAAGTGAATCAGGACGCCGAGTATCACGAAGCCGGCGCCGCCGGTGACGAACAGCAAGCGAGCGGCACCGCGTTGCGTTTGGTGCCGAAGCGTGTGCGCAGCGCGCCCGAGCTCGCCGCCGAAGCCGAAGGGTAGCGCGGCTGTCCCCGGCGCGTTTCGCGGCGTCTCGCCGCGAAATCTTTGCAATCTATCGCACCGCGCTAGAGCGTAGCGTTTGATAGATGCGCATCTTTCAAGATCGACATGAAGCCGGCGAAATTTTAGCCGGCAAGATCGACAATAACTATTTCGGGCGCGACGACGTCATCGTGCTCGGCCTGCCGCGCGGCGGTGTTCCCGTCGCCTACGAAATTGCGAAACGCCTCCGCGCGCCGCTCGACGTCTTCATCGTTCGCAAACTCGGCGTGCCCGGTTTCGAAGAACTCGCCGCCGGCGCCATCGCTTCGGGCGGCGTGCGCGTTTTGAACGACGACGTCGTCCGTGCGTTGCCGAACGCGATGGAGATCATTGATGCCGTGACTGTCCGCGAACAAGCCGAGGTCGCGCGCCGCGAAAAACTTTATCGCGACGATCGTCCGCCGCTCGACGTGCGCGGCCGCACTGTCATTCTGGTCGATGACGGCCTCGCCACCGGCGCGACTATGCGTGCGGCCGTGACGGCGTTGCGGCAGGAAGGCGCCGCGAAAATTATTGTGGCTGTCCCAGTCGGCGCGCCCGAAACATGCCGCGAACTCGAATCACTCGCCGACGAAACAATCTGCGCGACCGCGCCGGAATATTTTCACGCCGTCGGCCAGTTCTATGAAAACTTTGCGCAGACGACGGACGACGAAGTCCGCGAGCTGCTCGCCGCCGCCGCTTGTCAGTCTTCGAAGCCTTCGACCGGCGGACAGGAACAGAATAAATTCCGATCGCCGTAGACGTTGTCGATGCGCGCGACGCTCGGCCAGAATTTGTGCTCGCGTGTCCACGGCGCGGGAAACGCCGCTTGCTCGCGCGTGTAGGGATGTTCCCATTTTTCCGCGGCGATCTGTCGCGTGGTGTGCGGCGCGTTTTTGAGCAAATTGTTATGTCGATCTTGCGTGCCGTTCGCGACGGCTTCGATTTCCTTTCGAATGGAAATCATCGCATCGCAAAAACGGTCGAGCTCATCTTTCGATTCGCTCTCGGTCGGCTCGATCATCATCGTGCCGGCAACCGGAAACGAAACTGTCGGCGCGTGAAATCCGTAATCCATCAAACGTTTCGCCACGTCTTCGACTTCGATGCCGATACTTTTAAATTGGCGAAGATCGACAATGCACTCATGCGCGACGAGGCCGCGTTTGCCTTTGAACAAGACCGGAAAATGCGGGTCGAGTCGTTTCGCGATGTAGTTCGCATTCAGAATCGCGATCTTGCTCGCATCCGTTAGGCCGATCGGTCCCATCATGCGGATATACATCCACGAGATCGTGAGAATGCTCGCGCTGCCATAGGGCGCTTGCGCGACTGGCCCGACGCGGTTGGTAAGATCGACATCGTCATTCAACGTCGCCGCCGCCGGCAAAAACGGAACGAGATGTGGCGCGACACCGATCGGTCCGACGCCGGGTCCGCCGCCGCCGTGCGGAATGCAAAACGTCTTGTGCAAATTCAAATGGCAAACATCGGCGCCGTAATCGCCGGGACGGCAGAGTCCGACCTGTGCGTTCATGTTCGCGCCGTCGAGATAAACCTGGCCGCCGTGCGCGTGCACGATTTCGCAGATTTCGCGAATGGTCGGCTCGAACACGCCGTGCGTGCTCGGATATGTGATCATGATGGCGGCGAGATCGCGCGCGTGCGCGTCGGCTTTCGCGCGAAGATCGGCAAGATCGACATCTCCATCTTTCAACGTCGCGACCGCGACGACGCGCAGACCGGCCATGACCGCGCTGGCCGGATTCGTTCCGTGCGCCGAATTCGGAATGAGACAAACGTTGCGATGCGGTTCACCGCGCGAATTGTGATATTCGCGGATCGCGAGCAAGCCCGCGTATTCACCTTGCGATCCCGCATTCGGCTGCAACGATACGGCAGCGAAGCCGGTGATTTCCGCGAGCCAATCTTCCAGCTGCTTGCACATGTCGATGTAACCGGTCGCCTGTTCGTTAGGCGCAAACGGATGTAGCTTCGAAAATTCCGGCCACGAAAGCGGAAACATTTCCGCGGTCGCGTTCAGTTTCATCGTGCATGAGCCGAGCGGAATCATGGAATGACAGAGCGACAAATCGCGCGACTCGAGCCGCTTGATGTAACGCAGCATTTCGGTCTCGGTGTGATGCGTATTGAAGATCGGGTGCGTTAGGAAATCGGAAGTGCGCAGGAGCGACGGCGGATCGCGGAAAGATTCGTAATCGGACGAACTGTCGATCTTCGCCTCAAACACTTCGCACAGGTGCGCGAGGTCTGCTTCGGTCGTCGTTTCGTCGATCGAGATGCCGACGGTGTTCTCGCCGAGTTTGCGCAAATTCATCCCGACAGACGCGGCTCGCGCAAGAAAGTGCTCCGCGTTTCCCTGATGGCCGAGCGCGACATGAAGCGTGTCGAAGAAAAATTCGTGCGCGACACCGAAGCCAACGTCCTCGAGAGAAACGCAAAGGCGCCGCGTCATTTCATCCAGGCGTTCGGCGATAGCGCGCAAGCCGCGCGGTCCGTGATAGACCGCATACATCGAGGCGATGACCGCGAGCAAAACTTGCGCGGTGCAAATATTACTGGTGGCTTTGTCGCGACGGATATGTTGCTCGCGCGTTTGCAATGCGAGTCGATAGCCCGGGCGACCTTCAGCATCATGCGAAACGCCGACGAGCCGGCCGGGCATGTGACGTTTGTATTTGTCGCGCGTGGCAAAAAATCCCGCGTGTGGCCCGCCGTAGCCTAACGGAACCCCGAAGCGCTGCGTGCTGCCGACGACAACATCGACATCGAACTCGCCCGGCGGTTTGAAGAGAGTGAGCGCGAGAATATCGGCCGCCACCACCACGAGCGCGCCGGCCTCGTGCGCCGGCCTAACGAGCGCGGAGTAATCGTGAACCTCACCATCAGTAGCGGGAAATTGCAGGAGCGCGCCAAAAACATCCTCGTCAAAATCGAAGTTAACGTGATGGTCGATCTTAATCTGAATGCCGAGCGGCTTCGCGCGCGTAGTCACGACCTCGATCGTTTGCGGATGGCAATCGTCCGAAACCAAAAATGTTTTCCGGCCCGGCACCGCCGCATGACAGAGCGCCATCGCCTCCGCTGCGGAAGTGGCTTCATCGAGCATCGACGCATTCGCGATCTCCATCGCTGTGAGATCGGTGATCATGGTTTGGAAATTGAGCAGCGCTTCGAGCCGGCCTTGCGCGAGCTCGGCCTGATACGGTGTGTAGGCAGTATACCAACCGGGGTTCTCGAGAATGTTTCGCTGAATCACCGGCGGCGTGATCGAATCGGAGTAACCAGCGCCGATAAAATTCTTCGCGACTTTGTTCTTCTTCGAAATCGTGCGCAGCTCCGACAGCGCCTGTGCTTCCGATTTCGCTTCCGGCAAATCGAGTTGTCGATCTAAGCGGATATTTTTCGGAACGGTCGCGTCGATCAGTGCATCGAGATTGTCGAAATCGAGTTCGCGCAACATTGCGCCAACTTCAGATTCGTTAGGGCCGATATGACGCCGCGCAAAGGAGTCGAGGTCGATCTTGTATTCCTGTCGCGCATGCATTGCGTCACGGTATGGAACGCGCCCGCGCGTTCAACTATTTGGAATCGTACGTCTCGACGCCGTGGCTCTTCAGATGCGCGCGCAATTGCGCGAGATGTTCGTGATTGCGCGTCTCGACCGTGCAACGCACGTGCACGTGTGAAACATCCGCGCTGCCGAAGGCGCGATCGTGCACGACTTGTTTGATGCTCGCGCCGGTCGCGGCGATTTGCGTGGCAAGGTCCCCGAGACCGCCGGGTCGATCGCTAATGACGGCAGTGAATCGACAAAGTCGGCCGTCGGCGACGAGTCCGCGCTCGATCACGCGACTCAAAACATTCGGGTCGATATTGCCGCCGGTGAAGAGCAACACTGCGCGCTGGCCGGCGAATTCATTCAGTTGTCCCGACA
Organism: Verrucomicrobiota bacterium; assembly: GCA_041167105.1. Lineage (GTDB taxonomy): Bacteria > Verrucomicrobiota > Verrucomicrobiia > Chthoniobacterales > UBA10450 > JAJPGZ01. The sequence continues at coordinate 32,975 of JBEEGX010000011.1, read as the reverse complement.
AACAGGCGGCCAGCGATGTCGCGGCTGCGCCTTCCACGACAGCTTTCTCCAACTCGACAATGCGCAAGATCGAGATGGCGATTTGTTCTTCAGTCACGATGACCGTTTGATCGACATGTTCGCGTGCGAGCTCGAAACCGTTTGCGCCGACCTGCGGAATGGCGAGACCGTCAGCGAGCGTCGGTTGGGCGGCGATGCGCGTCGGTTGGTGCGCTTCGAGCGCGGCGGCGAAACTGGCGACGTTCTCGGCTTCGACCGCGATGACTTTTGTTTGCGGTCGCAATGTTTTCACCGCGAGCGCGACTCCGCCGATCAATCCCGCGCCGCCCACCGGGACCACGATAAGATCGACATCGGGAACTTGTTCGAGAATCTCGATGCCTAACGAACCCTGTCCCGCGATGATGGCGGGATCATCGTAGCCATTGATGTAGGCGAGACCTTTCTCTTGGCCGATCTCATGCGCACGCGCACGCGCTTCGCCGAAATCATTTCCGTGCAACACCACATCGGCGCCGAGCTTCTGGCAATTGTTGATCTTCATCAACGGCGCGAACTTCGGCATGACCACGGTCGCTTGAATGCCTAACAAGCCGCCCTGATATGCGAGGGCCTGCGCGTGATTTCCGGCGGAAGCGGCGATAACGCCCCGCTTTTGCTGCTCGTTAGGCAATTGCATGAGCGCGTTGCGCGCGCCGCGCTCCTTAAAACTGCCGGTATGCTGAAGTTGCTCCTGCTTGCAGAAAATCTGCATGCCGGTGAGCTCGCTTAGCGCGACGGACGGCGGGCAAGGCGAGTAACAGACCGCGCCCTTGATGCGTTCGCGCGCGGCTTCGATGTCTTTAAACGAAATCACGCGCCGTCAACTTGGCGCAAGATCGACAACGAACAAGATCGACAACTACGTGTCGAGCGCGTGACGAATGCTTTGCGCGAGTTGTTCCGGATCGAACGGTTTCGGCAGGAAAAACATTCCGGGCTCGGCGTTGGCTTCGTCCGATTCGTCGAGATAACCGGAGACGAGAACGATTTTAATGCGCGGGCTTGTCTTTCGCAGCCACTCGGCAAAGTGCCGGCCGCTCATGTTCGGCATGACAATGTCGCTCAAGACAAGATCGACATCGTCATTCGAGCGCTGCGTGATCATGCGTTGCGCGTCATCGCCGTTGCCCGCTTCGATGACGTCATAGCCTAACGAACGCAGAACACGGACGGAAATGTGGCGAACGCTGACATCGTCTTCGAGCACGAGAATGGTCTCGGTGCCGGTGGGCATTTTCTTGTTGTTGATGCGGCGATAGGCCGGCGGACCGACGCGGGGCAGATAAACATCGACCTGCGTGCCTTTACCCAAATCGCTCTCGACCACAATCCGGCCGCCGCATTGCCTGACGATTCCGTAGGAGGCGGAGAGACCAAGACCGCCTTCGGGTTTGGTAGTGAAGAACGGCTGAAACAAATGCGCTTTCACTGCGTCGGTCATGCCCGTGCCGTTATCGCGGATGGTGATGACAACGTATTCGCCGGCGGAAATCGGATCGCCGCTGGCGCGCAGATGTCGATCTTCCAATTGTCGATCTTGCGTGAAATCGGCCACAGAAGTTTTGATGACAAGCGCGCCGCCTTCGGGCATGGCATCGCGCGCATTGAGCGCAAGATTCAAGACGACTTGAGTGAGCTGACCCGGATCGATTTTGATGAACGCGCCGTTTTTATCGTGGTGCAAATCGCAAGTGACGGTGACGTTTTCGCCTAACAAACGCAGAACGGACCCGTCCAGTCCGTGAATGAAGGAATTTATTTCCAGGACGCGCGCTTCAAGATTTTGCTGGCGACTGAAGGCGAGCAATTGCGCGGTGAGATACGCCGCGCGCACCGCCGCATTGCGGATTTCGGTGACGTGATTGGTGATGGTATTTTTCGACGCGGTTTCAGCGAGTAGGAGATCGCTGTAGCCGAGAATGGTCGTGAGATAATTACTGAAGTCGTGGGCGGCGCCGCCGGCGAGCTGGCCGAAGGCTTCCATTTTTTGCGAGCGACACAGCTGGTCGTGCAGTTGTTTGTGCTCGGTGATATCCATGAGCGAACCGAGCAGGCGCACGGCGCGTCGTTGTTCGTCGCGCACAATGGCGGCGCGTTCGAGCAGATGGAGGTAGGAACCATCGGCGTGTTGGAATCGATATTCGCCGGTCCAATTTTCGGCGGTTCCATCGAGCGCGGCGCAAATCGAGCCGACAACGCGGAGACGATCTTCGGGGTGAACGCGCTCAGTCCAGAACGCGAGGTCGGTCGATGTCGATCTTGCATCGTAACCGAGGAGATCGTGCAGGCCTTGCCGCCAGACGAGTCGGTTGGTCGTTAAATCCAGATCCCGAACTGCATCATTCGTAGCCCGGGCAAGGAGTGAAGGATAATCCTGACTTTGCGCCGCATGGTTTTGAGCGTCGGCGCCGTCTTTGATTTGGTAGATGGAGTGTTCATGTGGTGGTGTCTGCTTTTGGTCGCGCGCTTGGGAAGTCGCGCCAATGCCTAACGAGTCATTAGCGGTAGTAGATCCCATGAGTGACGAGCCAAGGTGAAGCGACAAGAAAAGGGAGCTACTTCCATGCCTGTAAATTTGCGTACGCGAACGCGTTGGCGACTTCGTTGCGGTACCGACAGCAGTGGCGAAAATTTCGCGGCGAAGCAGAATTTATGGACGCGGTGCGTGCATTGATTCGCGAACGCGTCTCAAAAATCAGAACGGTTTTCGCTAAGATCGACAACTACTAAGATCGACAACGACTCGTCCGGCCAAACGCGAAGCGCCCGTTATGGACTTACAGGCGGGAGCGTCGGAGGAACCGCGAGCGTTCCGAGCGTGTTGCTCAAATCGGGCGCACCGTCACCCGGACGTCCGGTGGAAAATCCGTTGCTGTTGGCGAAAAGCTGCGGCGGCATATTCATGTCGAGCAATGCAAGCGGCACATTTCCGAAAGCATTGATCTCGGCGATGCGGAAACTTTCATGTTGCACGCGAGAGTTCTCCGGCATCCAGCGCAGCGCGATATAGCGAGCGCCTTGCGGATTGAAATCGACCGAAGCTTTTCCTTCGCCGGCGTGATCGACCACGGAAGCGATCGGCTTGAGTCCCTCGAAATTTTCAACATCGCCGGTGAGTTTGTTCAATGCATAAACATCAAGCCGACCTGCGTGCATATCATAAATGGCGCTGACGCGATGAAGTCGTTGCACAGCGGAAAGCTCGACCACAACCGTCGGATGCGGGTCTGAGAACGAAAAGGTGTAGGCGGTGATCGGGTCGTCATCGATCATTTTGCCGGAGTCGACGACGACGCCGGAGCTAACGAAGCGAACATGCGCGCGGGCATAGGTGTTGGCGAAGTTGAAATTGACGCGATCCGCCGGGCGATTGCCGTCGATGGCGTTGGACACTTGCATGACGTGACCCTGGCGGGCGCCGAATTGATCGAGCGATTGCTGGCCGTAGAGACCGAGCGCGGCGATGCGTCCCTCTTTTTGCACGCGGAAGGTGAGGCGAACGAATTTCGCTTCGACGCCAAGTAATGAGAGATCAAACGTGCGCTTGTTCGTGAAAGCGACGGTGCCTTCGACCGGCGTCCACTTCGCACTCTTGGCCGGCAAACGATAATTCGATACGGCGATGCTGAGCTCGCCGTGCGCGGCAGCGTTTTCATTTAAAAAGGTGAAGCGATCGAGCAGCGCCGGATTTGGCAATGCGATGACGAAATTGGTTTCGCCTTCCGCCAATGAGCAGCTCACGGTGTCGTCGTCCATGATGAGTGCGGCGGCTTCGCTGTTCTCGGGCGCGGCGGGAGTGACACGCACAACGCGGCCATCCGGAGTGATGCATTCGATTTGAGCTCCGCAGTTCATGCGCGCGAGATTTTTCGCCTGGTTGGCGAGGCCGTCACCATTCGGCATTGATCCGGCGAAGATCGACATGGTGGCAATGCCGGAGACAAGCGCGAAGATGAAAGCTTTAGGAGAAAAGCGAATCATAGTGCGACGGTTAAAAGCTTAGAGCGCGCCACGTTCGGAAAATTTCTGCGCCGGGCGGCGACGAGCAGGGCGGGCGCGATTTCGCTTGCTTCCTCGCAGGGTATGCGAGTAGAAAGAGCGCTCGACCAGAGGAGAAACAAAGACCGAGAATTCGTGTATGGAGACGACTGCCATGAAGTCGCACGTCCTCCCACAGGGCGGCCGTCTGCAAACGAGCTTGGTACTACAACTGCTAACCTTAAAATTGCCTGACCGTTATGATTAGTGATGCAACCCACAGTTCGCCCGCGTTCTCGTTAAAACGGATCGGGCTCATTATTTTGCTGTCGCTCGCTTGTGCGCCGGCGCTCCGCGCCCAAGACGCGGTTAGACCTTCACTTGCCGGCGAAGAAGCGGCCGAAGCGCGCCGTCAAGACATCGACCGGCTGCCCTACAATCTTTTGCTCGGCCCGGTTCGCTTTCGCGTAAGTGCGACTTTGGGCGTGGAGTACAACGACAATATCAATCTCGCCGATGACGGCACCGCGGTGTTCCACTCATTGGGTGGTGGTCGGGTGGTGGTGACCAGTCAAACTCAGGACGATTTTATCATCCGTCCGCAGGTAAACTTCGACGCCATCTGGCCCGTGACACAACTGAATACGCTGCGTTTGGATCTGGGCCTGAGCTACGCGTTGTATGTCGATCATTCAAACGCGAACACGAACGGCATCCTCATTTCGCCCGGGTCGCAGCTTGCCTTCGACATTTTCGTGGGCGACTTCCGTATCAATATTCATGACCGTCCGCAATTGCAGCAGGACCCGATCTCCGAACCGGCGCTGAGCAACACGGTAGACTACGGCCGTTTCGAAAACACCGCCGGCATTGGCCTCTTGTGGGACTTGAACAAGGCGTTGGTGAGTCTGGGTTACGACCATTACAATTACATCTCGACGACGAGCGACTTTGATTATCTCAATCGCAACGCCGAGGAGCTTTCCGGCACGCTTCAATTGTTGCTCACTTCGACACTCGGTGTCGGGCCCGAAGGCTATTTCGTCCACACCGATTATGCGGACGACATCCTCAACGACTCCGATGTTTATTCCCTCGGCGGCTTTGTCGAGGTGCAGTTAACCAACTTCCTCAAGGTGCGCGCGGCTGGCGGTTATCAATGGATGAAATTCGATCGCGCGACGGTCAACTTTTTCGGCTTCACATTATTTCAGGACCAAAAGGACCAGGAGGATTGGTACGGCAACATCCTCATCTCGCACCGCATCAACGCCGTGCTCAAGCAGACGCTTAGCGCCGGCCACGAACATCAGCTCGGCATCAACTCGAATGCGATCAAGCTTAATTACGTCCGTCACACCGTCACTTGGAACATTCTGCGCAACACCCTCATCTCGACCGAGTTTTTCTACGAGGACGCCAATGAATCCGGCGGCTTCATCGATGAGCATCTGCACCGTTTTGGCGGCGCTCTCACGCTCGGCTATCAACTCACGCCGCACGTCACGCTCGGCGCGCGCTATCAGTACACGCAAAAAGATTCCGATGTGGTATTGCGCGATTACGAACAAAATCGCGTTTCGATCGACGGCACTTATAGCTTCTAACGTTATGCGCAGGGGATGAAATACAGGGTTTATGCATGCGCACTTGCTCTCAGTTTTTCGGTTTCAATAGCCGGACAAGCCCAGAGATATAACCCGGGTTACAACCGGGATTCCTCCAGTCCGCCGCCGCCACCGCCGTCGGAGAAAACACCCTCGGGACCGGAACCGCCGACCACGAGCACGGTGCTGCGCACCAATTCCATGTCCGCGCTCGACGACAAGAAGAAGCTCGGCTCAAACGATTACGTCAGCTTCCGCGTGGTGGAAGATCGAGATAACGAATCGCAACGCTTGCGCGTAAACGACAACGGCGAGCTGGACGTTCCGTACATCGGCCCCATTCCCGCACAGGGCAAGACCTGCAAGCAGCTCGCGCACGACATTAAGGGCGCTCTCGAAAGAGAATATTATCACCACGCCACCGTCATTCTCGCGCTCGATCGCGTCAGTGAAAAATCGCGCGGACGCATTTACGTTTACGGTTCCGTGAAGCAGCAGGGCCCGCAGGAAATTCCCGCGGATGAAAGTTACACCGCCAGCAAAGCCGTCATTCGCGCCGGCGGTTTCGGAGATTTTGCAAACAAGCGCAAGGTTAAAGTCACGCGCAAAGACGGCAAAGATTTCAGTGTCGATCTTAAGCGCGTCATCGAGGACGGAAAAACCGAGGAGGACGTTGTCCTTCAACCCGACGATCAGATTTACGTGCCGCAGCGTTTGATCAATATGTAAGCAATGCAGCCGCTCTCCGACAAATCCACGCCTACTCCCTGGTCGACTGCGTTCATCACGCGCCTTCACCGTTACAAAGCGCTTCTGCTGCGTCGGTGGTGGATCCCGGTCCTGACGATTTGCCTCGGATTATTTGTTGAAGCGTTTCTCATTTACCAAACGCCGCCCTCATTCCTTTCCACGAGCAAAATGATGCTCGCCGGCAAACTCAACATCGCGCAGGGCGCAGTCTACAGCGAAGACAACGTCAACTTTTACGGCACCCAGATTCAATTGATGCAGAGCGGCGATGTGCGCCAGGGCGCGGAAGCGCTCGTGCGCTCGACCCACCCCGAGATCGCGCCGGTACATGTCGATCTTAACGTGGTGCAACGGCCGCGCACTTCCATTTTCGAGCTGCAAGCCATCGGCAGCACGCCCGATTACACCCAGGCGTACCTCAACGCCCTGATGCAAAAGTATGTTGAATTTAAAAAGGGCATGCGATCCGAGCAGGGCCACACCGTTGTCACCGGCATCACCGAGCAGCTGATTCAAACCGAGAAGGATTTGCGGTCGGCCGAGGACGAACTGCTCGAATTCCAAAAACAAAACAATATCGGTTTCATTCAGGAAGAGGGGAACAGCGCCGCGCAGTTTCTGGTGAAGCTGAATCGCGATTACGCCGGACTTAAAACCGAATACGACCTGCTCAACCTTCTCGATCTTGATCAGAATCTCGATCGCGCTCAGAGCGGTAAACCAGATGCATCGCCAGCAGAAAACAACACCGTTGAAGAGAACCGCGGCCTGCCATATTCCGATGTCGGACCCGAAGGCGATTACCTCAAGGCCAAGCAGCAAGTCCAGCTATTCAAGGCGCAGCGCGATCTCCTCGCCAAAGATTTGCGGCCGCGGCATCCGAAAATTCTCCGGCTCAACGATCAGATCGTCGAACAGGAAAAACTCATCCAACTCTTCCGCCAGGACACCGTCGAAAAACTCGAGACGCGTCGCAAATCCATCGGTAAGCAGATGGAAAATCTGCAATCCAACATTAAAGAATGGGAGGCCAAAGCGCTCGATCTCAGCCAGCGCCTCGCTCAATTCAATCGCATCAAGAGCAAAGTCGATCGCATGAAGACGCTTTACGATCGTCTCACGCAGAACTTGAAAGACATCGACGTCTCGCAAGTGGTCGACAGCGGCGATCAGGTCTCGATCATGGAAATGGCCACCGGTCCGAAATCCGTTAGGCCCGGTCTCATCAAGAGTCTGCTCATCGGCCTTGGCGCCGGCGCGCTAGCCGGCATCGCCATTCTCATCTTGCTCGATCGCATCGACGACCGCATGGCCTCCTTCGGCGAATTCCAACATCATTTTGCCGAAAACGTCCTCGGCCAGATTCCGCGCGAGAAAACGAAGGGCAAAGTCAGCCTGCTGCAACCCGACGACGCGCGCCACGTCTTCGCCGAATCGTATCGCAACGTCCGCTCCTCCATTTTCTTCATGCCGGTCGAAGGCCCGCGCCCGAAAACCTTTCTCATCACCAGCGCTGTGCCTAACGAGGGCAAGTCCACCGTCTCGGCCAACCTCGCCATCACCATGGCGCTTTCCGGCGCGAAGACATTGCTCATCGATGGCGACCTTCGCCGCGGTGCGTTGCGGGAAGCGTTCGACATTTCATCGCGTATCGGATTTTCCGAAGTGCTGAAACAGGAGGTGAACTGGAAAGAAGTGGTCGTTCCCACTCCGTATCCGAACCTTTTCCTTCTCCCACGCGGCAAGACCCTCGCTCAGCCTAGCGAACATCTCCTGCGCGATACGACCGACGCCATTCTGCGCGAGATTTACCAGCACTACGATTACATCTTGATCGACAGCTCGCCGGTTCTCGCCGCTGATGATACCACCAGTCTCGCGCCCAAGATCGACGCCACCATCTTCGTCGTTAGGCTCGCCTACACTTCCGCGCGTCTCAGCCGCAAATCGCTCGAGCTTCTCTACAACCGCCAGGTCAACGTCCCCGGCGTCATTCTCAACTTCGTCGACACATCGTTGCCCGAGTACTACTACTATCAGTACGCCGAGTACTACAATACGCCCGTCGTCGAGGAACCCGCTGCCGCTCCGCCACGCGAGCGCGCCGGACACGCGCAACATTCTTAAGCTGCGCCCATCGGGCTGCGCTAAGATCGACATCTTCATTTCGCGCTGTATTCGCGCGATTGCTCTTGGCACTTCGGCATCGGATTATCGCTCGCACCGTGCGCCATGAGCTTCTTCGGTCCGATCTCACTTCCCGGTCTTAGCGAGACCTCGACGCCTCTCGTTAGGCGCGCGCTCTATCGTGCCCGCATCATCGGTAACTTCGCCGCCGTCCAGGCCGTCGTCCAGGTCATCGGATTTCTCAGCGGCATTTTGCTCATCCGCTGGATGTCGCAACCCGAGTACGCCTATTTCACCATCGCGAATTCGATGCAGGCGACGATCAATCTCCTCGCCGACATCGGCATTTCCGTCGGTCTCGTCTCCATCGGCGGCCGCGTCTGGCAAGATCGACATCGTTTCGGCGAACTCATTGTTACCGGTCTGCACGTGCGTCGAAAACTTGGCGCCGCTGCCATCCTCATCGTCACGCCCATCATGTGCTCGATGCTTTGGAAAAACGGCGCGCCTCTTCTTTACATCGCAATTCTCGCCGTAATCGTCGTCGCCGGATTACTTCTCCAATTTTCCGTCGGCGTTCTCAGTGTCGTCCCGCGACTTCGCGCCGACGTCACTCGTATTCAAATCATCGATTTCACCGGCGCCGTCGTTAGGCTCGCGCTCTTCGTCGCGTTTGCCTTCTGGATTCTCAACGCCGGCATCGCCGTTGCCGTGGCCAGCGCGGTTTTTCTTCTGCAGTACCTCATGCTGCGTCGTTACGTGAATGCAGTTGTCGATCTTGGCGCGCAGGAAAATCTGCAAGATCGACAAGAAATAATGCGGCTGACGAAACATCTCGCCGCCAACGCCGTCTTCTATTGTTTCCAGGGGCAAATCACAATTTTCCTCATCAGCTTCTTCGCTCGCCAAGTCAGCTCCGTCGCCGAAGTCGGCGCGCTCGGCCGTCTCGCCATGATCTTCGCCGTCCTTAGCAATCTCCTCACCAACGTCTTCGTTCCCGAATTCGCGCGTTGCCAAAGCGCACGCAAACTTCGCTGGCTTTTCCTCGCCATCGTCGGCGGCGTCGCGGCGTTTAGTCTCGCCGTCGTCGCCGGCGCGGTGCTTCTGCCGAACCAATTCCTGTTCGTGCTCGGCCACAAATACGCGCATCTCCATCGCGAGTTGTTCCTCATGGTCGCCGGCTCCGTCATAGCCGCGCTCACCGGCACCTTTTGGGCGTTGAACGCGTCGAAGGCGTGGATCCACGGCGCGTGGCTTTACATTCCGCTCACCCTCGGCACGCAGCTCGCACTCATTCCGTTCACCGATTTCTCCAGCGTCGCCGGCGTGCTCAACTTCAATCTTCTTTCCGCCGTCCCAAATCTTTTGCTCAACATCGCGATGAGTTGGCGCGGATTACACCGTTTCGCGGCCGAACAATGAATCTAGCCTATCACTTTGCCATCTGGCGCGGACGCGCGATTCGCAATCGCTACCGCGCTGCGCTTCCGCGAATCGTCTCTCAAGGCATCGAAGCACCGCGCAAGATCGACATCGACGTCTTCGCCTATTCGAACGAAGAGATGTTACCGGAGCAAATCGCATCCATTCGCTCCTTTCTTCGCCACGCTGGCCGCCCGAAAAGTTTCACGGTCGTTTCCGATGGCTCACATTCACCGCGCAGCATCCGGTTATTGGAAGATGTCGATCTTAGCGTGAAAGTTCGCTCATCGGTTTTACCGCCGCCGAATGTTCCCGAAAAGCTGCGCAATTATCTCGCGAATCATTACACCGGCAAACAACTCGCGCTCATCATGTCGCTCGAACATGCCTTATATGTCGACGCTGACGTTCTCTTCTTCCCCGGCGCGTCCGATCTCGTTAGGCAGATCGAGCAGCGCGACGCGCCCGCGTATTATCTGGCCGATTGCCAATTCGCCGGCGACGAGCATTTGCTCCGCGACGAATCGGAAAAGCGCGATCCGGTTAACACCGGCGTGCTTTTGCTTTTTCAGAAACTCGATTGGTCGCTCGCGCTCGAGCGCTTTTTGCAATTAGGAGGCGCGCCCGCTTTTCATACCAACCAAACGCTGACGCATCTCGCCATGCATCGAAACGGCGCGCGCCCGCTCGACCCGGCCAAGTACGTGCTTCAACTCGACGATCAAGCCATCTGGCAAGATCGACATGCAGGTCCTGAATTGGTCCTGCGTCATTACGTTAATCCTGTTCGCCACAAATTTTGGACAAGCCTGAAACAGTAACGCCGCGCCCGTTGCGCATTTTGCTCGTCGTCAATCTGCCGTGGGACACGCGTCTCGGCGCCGTCCGCGTCTATCTCGAATTGATGGAACGCTGGCGCGCCGCCGGTCACATCGTCGAAAAATTCAGTTTGTCCGAAGCGTTTCCAAACGCGCGATTCGTTCGCGCGCATTTCGCCATTCGCCAGGTCCTCTTTGCCTACAAAGCCGCCGCGTTCGTTAGGGCAAACGCTCACCGCTTTGACATCGTCGACGCCGTCATCGGCTCGCTGCACGGCTCCAAACAAAAACTTCGCTTCCATGGACTGCTCGTCGCGCGCTCGGTCGGTTTGCTTCAACTTTACGAGCGCTACGAACCGAAAGGGCAAACGCGCTCGCGTGGAAAAATTGCCGGTCGCGTTCTCTACACCGCCATCCGGCAATGGCTCAAGCGCGCGTCGGCCGCCGCCGTGCGTCACGCCGACGTCGTCAATGTTCCTAACGAGGACGAGGCGCACGCACTCCGGGAAGATGCACATGTCGATCTTGCAATCATCGTTCAGCCATACGGACTGACGAACGAGCGTCGTCACGCGCTCGCGCAGGCGGCCGCGCCGGCCGAGCACCGACTCGCGCAAAGAAAAATCAGCTTCATCGGCATGTGGGGTCCGCGCAAAGGCGCGTTCGATTGGCCGAAAATTATCCGCCACATCTGGCAACGAATTCCAGACGCACGCTTCTCCTTTCTCGGGACCATGACCGCCTCGGAAAAAATATTCGCCGATCTCGGCCTGCGCTCTTCCGAACGCGTTGAGCTCGTTCCCGAATATTCGTCCGAGCAATTGTCGACCTTGCTCGCGGATTGCGCGGTCGGCGTTTTTCCGAGTTACGTCGAAGGCTTCGGTCTCGCCATTCTCGAACAACTCGCCGCCGGTATTCCGACAATCACATTCGATGTTCCCGGTCCGCGCGAAATTTTCGGCCGGGACGATCGCGAATTTCTCGTCGCGGCCGGAGACGCCGAAACCATGGCGCAACGCGCGATGAACATTCTCGATCTTGCACCGGCCGAATACGAAGCGCTTTCGGCACGATGTCGATCTATCGCGGAGAAATTTCAATGGGAACAAATCGCCGCCGACACGATCGAGCAATATCGCGGCGAAATCGCAAAGCTCGGCCGCATTGTCTTCACCCAGCCGTTCGGCGTCGCCAGCGTCGAAGGCGGCGGCGGCGGCCGAATTCTGCGTTCGCTTCTGCGCGATGCGCCGCTGCCCTATCTCTGCGTCTCCACCTTGCCGGAGAAACCGCAACGCAAATTCGAAAACGAAATTCATTTGCCCGTTCGCCCAAGCTTGGGCCGCATCGAACACTCTCGCTTCGTCGCGTTGCCTCATGCGCTCGCCCCGCTGTTCCGTCGGCGATTCACACAGAAGCTTGAGCGCGTCTGTCACGATGTGAACGCGCGCGCCTTGCATGCGATCGCGCATGGCGGGATCGATTTCCATCACGCGTATCGCATCGCCAAAAAACTCAAGCTGCCGTTTTTTCTTCAGGTCCATGACGACGCCGTTTACACCGGCGGCGGCCGCGCGCCGCGTCGCGCCATGTCGCGTTGCCTCGCTGAAGCGTGGTCGGGTGCAGACGCGCGCTTTGTTGTCTCGAAGGAATTGGGCGAAGAATACAATCGCCGCTACGGCTCACGCGATTTCGTCGTCGTTACCGATGGGGTCGATCAGCTCGCAGCGGCGCCGCGTTCTGCGCCGATGCAGTTGCGCATTTACTTCATGGGTCTGTTCCATCTCGAATACGAACCGAACCTGCAAGCGCTGATCGACGCGGTCGACCTTGTCGATCTTGCACCGGATGTGCCGCGATCGATTTCCCTTCGTTGCGGTTTCGTTAGGCCGCATTTACACAAACCGCGCGTGCACGTTTTGCCCTATGGTTCCGAAGCCGACGTCCAATCCGATTTCGCCGAGGTCGATTGGTTGTATTTGCCGTTGCCATTCGACGAGGAGCACCGCGCCTTCGTCACCTACAGCCTGTCCACAAAAATGGTGAGCTATCTCGCGAGCGGGATTCCGATCATTTATCATGGACCGCCCGGCACCGCTGTTTTCAACTTGCTCGCGCAACATCGCGCCGCGGCTTTGATCACGACGCTCGATGCCAAGGAAATCGCGCGCACGTTGCGTGAATTGTTAGGCTCGGCCGACGCCGAAACGTTCGCCACTAACGCGCTCGCGCTTGCGCGGCGCGATTTCCAACGGCGCGATCAGCACGATAAATTTTGGGAGCCGGTTTTGAATCGATTGTCTGCGTGAAGACCTCGCAACATATTTTGCAGATTGTTCCGCGCTTGCCCGGCGAGCGCGAGGCCGTGGGCGATTACGCCGAGACGCTCTCACGAAAACTGCACGCACTCAGAGGATATGAAACCGCGTTCGTCACCGGCGATACTTTGAATGCGCGGACCGAGCAGTGCGATCACGTCATTCTGCATTATGTGAACTACGGCTATCAATCGCGCGGCGTCCCGCTTCGTTTGTTGTCGATCTTGCGTGAGCTGAGCGAACGTTTGGCCGGCAAGTTCATCACCATTTTTCACGAGCTGTACGCGTCGCGGCCGCCGTGGCGCAGTGCATTTTGGCTGCGCCCGCTTCAGGTGCGCATCGCTCGCGCGATCGCGCAGCTTTCCGATCACTGCATCGTCACAAACGAAATTGCGCGAGCGCAGTTACTGCGAATCGCGCCGCAAACGCGCGTTGCCGTTCATCCCGTCTTTTCAAACCTGGGTGAGCCGAATCTTTCCGCCGAAGAAATTTCTAATCGCGATCCGCATCGTTGGGTCATTTGCGGAGGGACTACCGCAATTCTTCGCGCGTTGCGATCGTTTCGCGAACAACACGACAAGATTCCCGCGCAGACGTTGCACGTCATTGGCGGCAGTGAAAACGACGACGCGCGAAAGGCGATTGTCGATCTTGCGAAGATCGATGTGCAATATCGCCCGAACATCGAGGCCGACGAAGCGTCACGGATTTTGCGCGCATGTTCCTTCGCCTGGTTCGATTATTTTCATCGCGAAAATGTTCCCGGCCCTGTCATTTTGAAATCGAGCGCGTTCGCCGCGGCGTGCGCGCACGCGATCATTCCCGTCTTTCCGCATCCGGTCTCGCAGATCGCCGACGAATTGCCTGGCCCATTTTCAATTCGCAATCTACCCGCATCCGATCGCGCTGGCGTCGCCGCTCAATATTACGATTGGTATCAGCGCCACGCGTCGTCCGATAGCCTAACTAACGCCATTGCCGATATGCTGACATGATGGCCGCCGAAGAAGTTGCGCGATGCAGCGTGTGCGATGTCGCTGGTAAAACTGCGCTGCGCGATTGCGTCGATTACGTCACCGGTTTGCCGGGCCGCTGGTTCTTTTCCGAATGTCCGTCGTGCGGCTCTCTCTGGTTAAACCCGCGTCCATGCGAGACCGCGGTCGCGTCGCTTTACCCGGAAAATTACAAGCTCACGCGCGATGATGCAGATGAAGATGTCGATCTTGCGCGCGGTTTTTTGGCATCGGCGAAGTTCGCCGCCCTCGCTCGCACTTATGGCTACGAATCGCTCGCGACATCCGGCGATTCATCGCTCGGTCTCGCGGTTGGTCGAGCCGCGGCGCAGTTCTTATCGCGCAAAGCCGGTTACGCTGTCCGCTATTTGCACCAGCGAAATGGCGGGCGTTTGCTCGACGTCGGTTGCGGCAACGGCACGTTCATCGCGTGGATGCAACGATTGGGCTGGCAGGTTGAAGGCATCGAGTTTGATCCGATGACCGCCGAGATCGCGGAGAAACGCGGCCTGACCATTCACCGCGAAAATGTCGAATCGATCGAGCTGCCCTCGGAACATTTCGATGCGATTACGTTGACGCACGTGACCGAGCATTTCTTTCACCCGCGAAATGTCTTCCGCATTTTGCATCGCTGGTTAAAACCCGGCGGCGTCATCGTTAGTCTCTCGCCGAATCCGCGCGGCGCATTGCGGCGCATCTTCAGGCGGCACTGGTACGAGCTCGATCCTCCGCGCCACATCTTTCTTCCGAGCGCGAGCGCGTATCGTCGATTGCTCGAGCCGCTCGGCTTCGAAGTAGAAACGTGGACGTCGTTCCGTCCGTTTCGATGGATGTTCAAGGAAAGCGCGAGCATCGCGACGGCCGGACGCACCGGTGCGTTGCGCGACAGCACCCTGTTAAAAGTCTTCACCGCGTTCGCGGCGATGTTGTTGTCGATCTTGCCAGAGTCGGGCGAGGAAGTGATTTGCCATGCGCGAAAGCAACGTTGAGCCGGTCACATTGTTCGTCGTTCACTGGAACAATCAACGCGCGTGTCTGGCGACGGTGCGCGCATTGCGCGATGAATGTCCGAATTTGCAAACCACCATTCTCGATAACGCGTCGTCTGCGGACGCCTACGAAACGCTACGACGCGAAACCGATGCGGAGATCGTTAGGCTGTCGCACAATCATGGCTGGGGTCCGGCGTTGAATGTGGGTTTGCGCAAATGGCTCGATGAAGCGCGCGGCGAATTTTGTTTGATCAGCGCGCATGACGCGGTGCCGTCGGCCGAATGTGTTGCGTTGTTGCTCGAAGCGGCGGAGCGCGACGCGCGCATCGGCATCGCATGTCCGCAATATGCCGACGCGACTGTGCCGCGATTCTCCGCGCTGCACGGCGTGAATGTACATGTCGATCTTGCGCAAAGTCGCGGCGCCGCGCAGTTCGTCGATGTGCCGCACGGGACATTGTTTTTGTTGCGTCGCGAATGTCTCCGCGAGATCGGGTTGTTCGACGAACGCTATTTTGCCTACGGCGACGAACATGAGCTCGGCGCGCGTGCGGTGCGGCACGGGTGGAAAGTCGCGCTCGTCTGGGGCGCGATCGTGGCTAATCCCGGAACATCAACCCCGAGCGCGTGGCGCAGTTATCTCTTCGCGCGCAATTCGGTTCTGCTCGTGCACGATTACTTCGGTGCCGCGGCCGCTTTCCTTCGCGCGGTGATTATTGCCATTAATGCATTGCGCCAGCCGCAGACCGCGCGCATGCGAATGCGCGCTCTGCGTGATTACTTCGCCGGCCGCTTCGGCGCACCGAGCTTCGAATGAAAATCCTGATCTCATCGCACGCCTTTGCGCCGAGTTTGGGCGGAATCGAAACCGTGAGCGGTTTACTCGCGCGGGAATTCATTGAAATGGGCCACGAGATCGCGGTCGTGACGCAAACGCCGGGTGAAAGCGCTGACCGATTTCGAATTGCGCGGCAATCATCGACGGCCGAATTGTTCCGCCTAACAAAATGGTGCGATGTATTCTGGCAAAACAACTTGAGTTTGCGGACGCTCTGGCCGGCGTTGTTGCTGCGGAAACCGGTCGTCGTCACGCATCAAGGCTCGTATTGCCGGCGGCCGAGCGGGATCGATTTCGTCCAGCGATTGAAACACGCGACGGTGAATCGTCTGCCTAGCGTGGCGATCAGCGAATACGCGGCGAGTTGTTTCGAGACGCGCTCAGTCGTGATTCCAAATCCGTACGATGCCCGCACATTCAATGTAAGATCGACATCTACTCCTCGCGCCCATCTTGTGTTCGTCGGTCGACTCGTTTCCGAAAAGGGGATTGACCTCTTACTGAGAGCTCTCACGCGTGTCGATGCGCGCCTAACGATCGTCGGCAGCGGACCGGAGGAACACTCGCTCCGCGATCTCGCGACGAAACTCGGGCTGCACGAGCAAGTGACATTCGTTGGTCCGAAACAGGCGAACGAAGTGGCCGAGATTCTGAGTCAACATCGCATTCTCGTCGTGCCGTCGCGTTACGACGAACCATTCGGGGTTGTCGCGCTTGAGGGAATTGCGTGTGGTTGTGTCGTTGTCGGATCGCGCGGCGGCGGTTTGCCGGAAGCGATCGGACCGTGTGGCGTGACCGTCGCGAATGGCGATGTCGCCGCACTGGCAAATGCTCTGAGGAAATTGTTGCAATCACCTGATGAATGCGAGCGGTTGCGGGCGAATGCGCCGCAGCATCTCGCACGTTTTCATCCGAAGACGATTGCGAATGCATATGTCGATCTTTTCCGTTCGCGCGTGAGTCATGAGTAAGATTCTGCTCTCACATCCGACGGCGAACCAAAATGTTCGCCAAACTTCGCTCGCGTTCGCCGAGGCAAATTTGCTCGATGAATTTTGGACTTGCATCAACTGGCGACCGGGCAGTCTTCTCGACCGGATCGCGGGACTGAGTCCGCGAGTGCAAGATCAATTGCGGCGACGCTCATTCGCGGCTGAGCTGCAACCATTCACGCGCAGTTTCGCGTCGCGCGAATGGGTGCGTTTAGTTTTCGGCGCGGTCGGCCTCGACTCTGTTTACGATTCGTTAGATCGACATGTTGCGCGTCGGCTGAATTCGCGCGCGGATTTGAAAGCGGTCTACGCATACGATGCCGGCGCCTTGGAAACATTTCGCGCAGCGAAACGCCGCGGCCTGAAATGCATTTACGAATATCCGATTGTGCATTGGCGGAAAGTGCGCGAGCTGCAACGCGAAGAAGCTGAGCTGCAACCGGAATGGGCGCCGACGTTGCTGGGCTTGCGCGACAGCGAAGCGAAGCTGGCGCGCAAGGACGAAGAGTTATCGCTCGCGGATGTGATCGTTACGGCGTGTAGTTTTGCGCGCGAAAGTCTTCCGCTGGTGAACGCGAGCGTCCACGTGATTCCGTACGGCGCGCCGGACGTTAGTGAAGAAACGCCGCCGGCATCGACCGAAAAACTGCGCGTCTTGTTTGTCGGCGCGCTGACGCAAGCGAAAGGGCTGAGTTATGTATTCGACGCGACCGCGCGTTTGCAACCACATGTCGATCTTACATTGATCGGTCATCGCGTAAGCGAAACAATCCCCGCGCAGCCTTTGTTAGATCGACATCGTTGGATCCCATCGTTGTCGCACGATCGACTGCTCGCGGAAATGTCCGCGCACGATGTTCTCTTGTTGCCGTCGTTGCATGAAGGATTCGGGCTCGTGATTCTCGAAGCGATGGCGCGGGGAACACCGGTAATCACGACCGCGCACACGGGCGGCGCGGACCTGATCGATGACGGTGTGGACGGATTTTTGATTCCGATTCGTTCCGCGGATGCGATTGTCGAAAAACTGGAGTGGCTCATGCAAGATCGACAACGTCATGCGGCCATGCGTGCGGCCGCGAGAAACAAGGCGCGCGCGTGTTCGTGGCAGATTTATCGGCAGCGCATCGTCGCGCTGGCACGGGAAGTGATCGCAAACTAAGGTGCGCCAGATGACGACCGCGACGCAATCGCTTGCGAAGACGGCAACACTGCTACCGGCGGCGTTCGATCGCAGCAAAGCGGTCACGCTCACGCGGCGCCTGATTTATTTTTATCTGATCCTGCTCATCTTCGAAGGCGCGCTGCGCAAATGGCTGGTGCCGCAATGGTCGAACGCGCTTCTCATCGTGCGCGATCCGGTGGTGGTGCTGATTTATCTTTGTGCGATTCGGGCGCGCGCGTTTCGCTGGAATGCATACGTCATTTCGGCGGGAATCATCGGGGTCCTGGCGTGGCTCATCGGTGTTCTGGTGTTGCTCGATTATTTCCCGATCAAGATTGTGCTGCTGGTGACGACCTTCGGGTTCCGCTGCAATTTTCTGCATCTGCCGCTCATTTTTATCATGCCGGTGGTGTTTAATTTCGACGACGTCAAACGCATCGGTTGGTGGACGATTCTCGGCATCATCCCGATGTCGCTCCTGATGGCGTGGCAATTTCACGCATCGCCTGAAGCGTTCGTTAACCGAACCGCCGGCCTGGGCGGTGAAGGCGTGACGCAAATCCAAACCAGCGGCGGCAAAATTCGTCCACCCGGCACGTTCTCGTTTATTTCCGGCGCGATCTTTTACGTCAGCGCGACCGCGGCGTTTTATTTGCACGCGCTCATGTCGAAAATCCCATACAAAAATTGGCTGGTGTATTCGGCGGGCGCGGCGCTGCTCGTGTCCGTCGGTGTATCTGGCAGTCGGGGCGCGGTGTTGTCGGTCGGCTTGGTCGTCGCGTCGCTCGCGATCATGTTGCTCGTTAGGCCGGACCTCGTCCCGAAACTTGGGCGCAATTTGCTCATCGCGGCGGTTCTTTTGTGGATGCTGAGTCACGTGCCGATCTTCCGCGAAGGCGTCGGCATTTTATCGGAGCGCTTTACCCAATCAGATGACGTGGAAGACCGCAGCGTAGTGGGTGGTCTGGCAGAGCGCGTTTTCAGCGGCTTCGTTGAAGGACTCGCGCATCTGCCGCAGGCGCCGCTCGCCGGTTGGGGTCTCGGCGTTGGCACCAACGGCGGCTCGTCATTTCTCATGGGACACTCGGCATTCCTGCTTTCGGAAAACGAATGGACGCGCATCATTTTCGAAAACGGTCCGGTTCTCGGCCTCGCTTTCCTGGCCTGGCGCGTCATTCTCACGATTCATCTGTTCGTGCTCTCGTTTCGCTCGCTCAAGCTCGGCAATACGTTGCCGCTTTTTATTTTTAGCGCCGGTGCCTTCGCGATGTTGAATGCGCCACTCGGCCAACCGACCAGCGCCGGCTTCGCGGTTATTTTTGCCGGTCTTTGCCTTGCGGCAATGCGAATGGACGACAGGGAACCGGAGAATGAGCAAGGAACACTCCGCGCCACGCCACCGCATCCGGTCGGACGCTCGGTTTTCGCCGCGCGCTTGCACGCGCCGGCCGATGATGATCATCCCAATGGTTCTGTTGATCGGTAACTACGCGCTCGATCAGCAGCACAGCATGCAAGGATTTGGCGAATTGATGCTGGGCGGACTGCGCGCAGCCGGCGTCGAGGCCGAGCTCGTTAGGCCGGGACCGGTCCTCGGCAAAATTTTCAGCGCGCGGGGACTCGGGAAATGGCTCGCGTACATCGACAAGTACATTTTGTTTCCGTTTGTTCTGCGTCCGCGCTTGCGCCGCGCTCACATCGTCCACATCTGCGATCACTCGAACGCGCTCTACATTCCGCATCGCCGCATGCGTCCGTTTGTTGTCACCTGCCACGATCTGCTGGCCGTGCGTGGCGGCATGGGCGAGCAAACCGATTGTCCCGCTTCATTCACCGGCCGATTCTTGCAACGTTGGATTCTGCGCGGCTTGCGTCGCGCTGATGCGGTCGTTTGCGTTTCGCAAGCCACCGCCATCGACGCCGAGCGACTGATTAAGCAAGCGAATCCGCGGACAAAGATCGACATCGTGCCGCTGGCTTTGAATTTCGATTATCACAAATTGCCGGCCGATGAAGCGCGCTCTGTCTTGCACGGGCTCGCGAATTTAGATGTCGATCTTCCATTCGTGCTTCACGTCGGGTCCAATGAGCGCCGGAAAAATCGCGCGGGCGTCCTGCGAATTTTTGCCCGGGTCAAAGATAAGTGGAACGGCCGTTTCGTTTTTGCCGGCGCACTCGATCAAGAACTTACCGACCTCGCGAAATCACTCGGCCTCCACGGTCGCATCATCGAAATCAAAAACGCGGACGGCGCAACGTTGCGCGCGCTTTACAACTGCGCCGTCGCATTGGTTTTTCCTTCGCGGTTCGAAGGATTCGGCTGGCCCATCATCGAAGCGCAAGCGTGCGGATGTCCCGTTATTTGCAGCGACGCGGGCCCGATGCCCGAGGTCGCCGGCGAAGCGGGCTTGTATCATCCGGTCGATGACGAAGAAGGATTTGCCGCCGATCTGCTTCGCCTGACAAATTCGCAGGAACGCGCCGTGTGGAGCGAGAAAAGTTTACGCAACGCCGCGAAATTTTCGCGCGACACAATGATCGCGCGCTATCTGCACATTTACCGGCAGCTCTGCCCCGACTTAGCGCTTTGAAGATTCTGCAAATCGTGCAGACGCTCGACCCGAAGGTCGGCGGCGTCGCTTCGGCGGTGCGCGCGCTCAGTCGCGGCCTCGCCCGGCGCGGCCACAAGATCGACATCGCCACTTTGGATGAGCCGAATGCGTTTCCAAATGAAGATGTCGATCTTGCCATTCACGCGCTCGGTCACGGCCTAACGAGCTACCGATATTCCGGCGCATTTGCGAAATGGTTGCGCGAACATGCGGGCGGATTCGACCGCGTCATCGTCAACGGCATCTGGCAACATCAAAGCTTCGCCACCTGGCAACAATTCCATCGATCCTCCACGCCTTATTACGTTTTCCCACACGGCATGCTCGATCCGTGGTTTAAGCGCACGTTCCCGCTCAAACATCTCAAGAAATGGCTCTACTGGCCGTGGGCTGAGTATCGCGTCTTGCGCGATGCTGCCGCGGTCATTTTCACCTCGGAAGAAGAGCGACTGCAGGCGCGCGAGTCTTTCTGGTTGTATCGCTGCAACGAAAGCGTATCGCCGCTAGGAATCGAGCCGCCCCCCGAATCGTTAGGTGCACGCGAAACCTTCTATGCGAAATACCCGCAGGTCCGAAACAAGCCGACGCTTCTGTTTCTCGGCCGGCTGCATCCGAAAAAAGGTTGCGACATGTTGCTCGACGTGTTTCCGCGCGGATCGGATTTCGCTTTGGTGCTGGCGGGTCCGGATCAACTTGGTTGGGAACACGAGCTGCGTCGACGTATCGATGTCGATCTTGCGCAACGCGTCATTTTCACCGGCATGCTCGAAGGTGAAATGAAACAAGGCGCTCTCGCGGCGGCCGACGCTTTTATTCTGCCATCGCATCAGGAAAACTTCGGCATGGCGGTGGTCGAAGCGCTGGCGGCCGGCGTTCCAGTTTTGATTTCCAATCGCATCAACATCTGGCGCGAGATCGAAGCGGACCACGCTGGTTTCGTCGAAGATGACGACCTCACCGGCACGACGCGTTTAATCGAGCGCTGGCGCGATGCGCCGCTGCCGCTCCGTGAAGAAATGCGCGCAAACGCGCAAAAGTGTTTCGCTAATCGTTTTCACATTGAGCGCGCCGTCGATTCGCTCTTGTCGATCTTGCAATGAAAATCACGATTGTATTCGGCGCGTTTTTTCCGGTGCCACCGACCATGGGCGGCGCTATCGAAAAAATCTGGTACGACCTTGGCCGCGAATTCGCGCGGCGCGGTCACGAAGTCGTAATGATCTCGCGCAAGATCGACAACTTACCGCGCGAGGAGATGCGCGAAGGCGTGCGTCACCTTCGTGTCCGCGGTTTCAACTCACCCGGCTCGCTCGCGCTCTTGAAATTCTTCGATCTCATTTATTCGCTGCGCGTTTTGTCCCTGCTGCCGCGTGCTGATGTCACGATTACCCACACATTCTGGCTGCCGATTTTTCGCCGCGACATGTACGTGCACGTTGGTCGTTACCCGAAAGGACAAATGCGATTTTATTTTCGCGCGCGGCGATTACAGGCGCCGACGCAAGCGGTGTCGCAGGCCATTCGTGCTGAAGCGCCGCGGCTTGCCGGGAAGGTCGTCGTCATTCCCAATCCCGCGCCAAGATCGACATCGTCATCTCCGCCGCCACCGCTCGATCAACTCGAAAAAATTATTTTGTATGTCGGCCGCGTTCACCCGGAGAAAGGCGTGCATCTTTTAGTCGAGGCTTTCGCCAATGCGCGCACTGTTTTTGCTGATTGGACATTGATGATCGTAGGTCCCGCAGAAGAAAAGTTCGGCGGCGGCGGCGCGTCCTACTTGGAATCGCTCAAATCAAGTGCAAACGAGCGCGTGATTTTTACCGGCGCAATTTTCGATCCCGCCGAGCTGGAGCGAAAATTTCTCGCCGCCCGCCTCTTCGTTTATCCATCGCTGGCCGAACTCGGAGAATCATTCGGACTCGCGCCACTCGAAGCCATGACGCACCGTTGCGCGGTGATGGTGTCGAAGCTCGATTGCTTTCGCGATTTTATTTACGATGACGAGACCGGATTTGTCTTCGATCATCGCGTGCCGAATCCGTCGGCCGTTCTCGCGGACAAGATGCAAAAGGTAATTGTCGATCTTGCAGCAATGTCGCGCGTGGCGGATGCGGGTCACGCGAAAGCGGCCGAGCTTTCGCTCGAACGCGTGACCGATCAATTTCTCGCCGATTTCGCGCAATGAACCTGACCAATTCGGAGCGCGTGGTTAAGTTGACCTGCGATTTGCTCGAGCACCCGGGCAACATCGGCCGTTACTTCGCGCACAATGTCATCGGTCGCCGCGAACCGGTCGAGCTGGAGCTGCCGTGGTTCGCTTACTCCGCGATCGATTTTCTCGAAAACTATTTGCGACCGGAGATGAACGTCTTCGAATTTGGCAGCGGCGGCTCGACCTTATTTTTCGCGCGGCGCTGTCGCTCAGTAGTAAGCATCGAAGATAACGCGCGCTGGCGCGACATCGTCGCCGGTAAACTCAGCAGCCGCGGCATCGCACATGTCGATCTTCGCCACGTGCCGGTGAAATTCACGAACGAGCAGGAATTCGAACGATCGACTTATGTGAGCGCAGTGCGACCGAATCGCGCCCATGTCATCGTGGTCGACGGCAATGAATGGACGCCGAACGCGCGGCCGATTTGTTTTCGCGCCGCGGAAGAGCAGGTTGCGCCTGGCGGCATTATCATCGTGGACGATTCGTGGCGTTATCAGCAGTTGCGAAATGCGAACCGCGCCCAGCGCTTCGAAATTTTCGAGAGCGTGGGCCCGGCGCGCTTTGGCGTGACCAGCACAGACGTGTATTTTTACTGAGCTCTGCCATGGCTAACGAACTCACGGTTAATCCTGCGCAAGAATCGGCCTTCGATTCGCCCTGGCCGGTGAGCCAGCGTTTTCTGCGCGTGCTCTGGGAATTTTGCTGGCTGGTGTTTTGCGCGTGGACCCCGAAGCCATTGAACGAGTGGCGGCTCTTCTGGCTGCGCGTGTTCGACGCGAAGATCGACGGCAAACCATTCGTGCATCAACGCGCCCGCATTGCCATTCCGTGGAACCTGACGCTGCACGATCGCGCCTGTCTCGGCGATCGCGCGAACGCTTATTCGTTAGGTGAAATTGAAATCGGCGCCCGTGCCACCGTCGCGCAGGAAGCCTATCTCAATACCGGCAGCCACGATTTTTCGAAATCGGAGATGCCGTTGACGACGGCGAAGATCGACATCGGCGAAGACGCGTTCATTGGGGCGCGCGCGTTCATTATGCCGGGGGTGAAAATCGGCGCGCGGTCGGTCGTGGGCGCGTGTTCAGTCGTGACCCGTGATGTGCCTAACGATGTCATCGCCGCCGGAAATCCGTGCAAGGTTTTGCGGCCGCGATGAGCGAGCGCGTGCCGCTGTCGGTCATCGTCCCGATCAAGAACGAAGCGGAGAACTTGTCGCGGTGTCTCGACTCCATCGCATGGGCGGATGAAATTTTCGTGGTCGATTCGCAGAGCACGGATGCGTCAGCCCAAATCGCGGAGCAACACGGTGCGAAGGTGGTGCAGTTCCATTTCAACGGCACGTGGCCGAAGAAAAAGAATTGGGCGCTGGAGAAACTGCCGTTCAAACATGAGTGGGTGCTCATTCTCGATGCGGACGAAGTTTTGCCGCCGGAAGCGCGCGACGAAATCGCAAAGGCGATTGTCGATCTTGCGATGGCTGGTTACTGGATCAACCGGCATTTCATTTTTCTCGGGCGCAAACTTCGGCACGCGTATTACCCGAATTGGAATCTGCGATTATTTCGGCATGCGTTAGGCCGCTACGAGAAAATTACGGGCGCTGAAACCGGGAGCGGCGACAACGAAGTGCACGAGCACGTCACCGTGCGCGGCGCGACCGGCCGCTTGAAATGCGAAATGACGCATTACGCGTTTCCGACGGTGGAGGTGTTCGTCGAAAAACATAATCGCTACTCAAACTGGGAGGCGCGGGTGGCTGTCGCCGGAGAACTGAGCGGAAACCTTTCACACGAAGATGTCGATCTTCGCCGGCGTTGGAAATCACTTGCGCAACGTTTGCCGTTTCGCCCGCTGCTTCGCTTTCTTTACGTTTACGTCTGGCAAAAAGGATTTCTCGACGGCCGCCACGGCTATTATTTCGCGCGGCTGCACGCAATGTATGAATTCCTTTCCGTGGTAAAGACGTTCGAGCTGCGGCAGCGGACGCGCGACTAACGAATGCGCGTTGTCGTTTGGGGAATCAATTACGCGCCCGAAGTGGCGGGCATCGCGCCGCATAACGTCGCGCTCTGCGAGTTTCTCGCCAAAAAAGATGTCGATGTCGAGATGGTGACGACGTTCGCGTATTACCCGATGTGGAAAAAATCCGCGCAAGATCGACATCGTCTATTTCGCACGGATGTGATCAACGACGTGTGGGTCTATCGCTGCTGGCATTTCGTGCCCGCGCGTGTCTCGGCTTGGAAGCGCATCATTCACGAAGCGACGTTTGTCCTGACTTCAACGCTGCGCGCACTGACGTTGCCGCGTCCCGATGTTTACGTCGTCGTCTCGCCGCCGCTGTTGTTAGGCATGGCTGCGTGGTTTGTCACGCTCTTCAAACGCGCGCCAATTGTTTTTCTGGTGAAAGATTTACAACCGGACGCCGCCATCGGTCTCGGCATGGTGCGCGCCGGTTGGTTCACACGCGCGCTGTATTGGCTGGAAGCGTTCGCTTACAAACACGCGACCATGGTCGGCGGATTGAGCAATGAAATGCTCGAAGCGTTCCGGCGTAAAGGTGTGCCGGATAAAAAAATTCTTTTGTTTCCCGACGGCGTGGTCGTTCCCGATGAATTGCCGGCGCGTGGAAACTTTCGCGCGCGTCATCGCATGACCGACGCTGATTTTCTCGCGGTTTACTCTGGGAATCTCGGAGTGAAACAGGGCCTCAAAATTTTGATCGATGCCGCTGAGCATCTGCGCGACCAGCCGAATATTCGCATCGTCATTTGCGGTGACGGCGCGGCGCGAGCGTCGCTCGAGCGATCCATGCAAGATCGACATCTGCAAAACGTGACGATGTTGCCTCTGCAATCGGACCGTGGATACAAAGAGCTGCTGGTGGACGCGGACATTTCGTTGATCACGCAGCAAAGCGGCTCGGGCAATGCGTTTTTTCCGAGCAAGATTTTGATGACGCTGGCGCACGGCTGTCCGGTGGTGACGGTGGCGGATGAAGAGAGCGCGCTGGCGAAAGCGGTGCGCGATGGAAATTGCGGCACGAATGTATTGCCAGGTGATGCCGCGAAACTTGCGCAGACCTTTCGCGATCTTGCGCAAGATCGACCCGCCTCCGCCAAGGCTACGGCGGGCAGGCAATCACTGCGCGAGTGGGGCAAAAATGGGCGCGCTTATGTTGCGCGTTACGATCGCGGCAAATTGTTAGCCGATTTTTTTGCGAAGCTGAAAAGTTTGGGACACGACGACGCGTGTCCATCCAATCAATAGGCCGTCCGCGGCGGAAAAATAACCTGCGCGAACGTGCGCACGATGATGGCGAACTCGAGCGACAAGTTCCAGTTCTCGAGATACTCGATGTCGCAGGCGACGCGTTTTTCAATGTCCGAGCTGTTGTGCGCTTCGCCGCGATAACCGCGCACTTGCGCCAGGCCGGTGATGCCGGGCTTAACGAATGTGCGCACGTGATAATTCGCGAGTAATTGCGCGAACTGGTTGTTGTGCTCGACCAGGTGCGGACGCGGGCCGACGATGCTCATGTCGCCGCGAAGCACGTTCCAAAATTGTGGAATCTCATCGATGCTGAGCTTGCGAAACCATTTGCCAACGAAATACACGCGCTCGTCGTTGCTCGAAGCCTGGCGCGCGATCTCGCCGTTACCCGTGTGCATGGTGCGGAACTTGTAGATTTTGAATTGTCGATTTTGCATGCCGGCACGTGTTTGCATGTGAAAGAGCGGGCCGGGCGATTGCAATCGTTGCGCGAGCCAGACGAGGATCATGGCGACCGGGAACACGATCAACATGATGGGAACGGCGATGGCGAAATCGATCGCGCGTTTGAGGAAACGGTTGACCGGATTTTCGAGCGGCTCCTCGCGCAAACCGATGAAGCGGTGGCCGTCATCCTCGAAATGCGTGACGGAATGGCGAAGTTTTTCCTCGAGATCGCTCACGATGAGGAGGCGAACGCCAAGCGCGTCGCAGGTGCGAATGAGCTGCCAATTGATTTCGGTGAAGAGCGGAAACTCGAGCAGGATGACCTGGACGATGCCGTTCTCGCGAATAACGCGCTCGAGATCTTCGGAGCGGCCAAGCACCGAAGGAACTCCCGGAGGTACGTTGTCGATCTTGTCGTCACAAATTAAACCGACGGCGCGCAAACCGAATTCCGATTTTCGCCGCAGCCATTTCTGAAGTTGCTCGGCCTTCTGGGGTGAGCCGATGAGCAGCGTCTTTTCTTCACGACGAAAAATTCCGCGCGCGAGCAACGGCGGCAGATAGTAATGCGAGAAGAGGAGCGCGACATACAACCACGGCACGAAGTTGAAAAAGAACACGCGCGAAACAAACGCGTCTTTCGTCGCGACCAGATAAAGCACCAGCATGCCGACGCTGGCGATGGTTTGCCGGAGGCTGAGTCGGTGTTGCCGCACGAGTTCGTTCTGGACGAAATAATGTTTCGCGCCTTCGCGGGTGAGCGATTCGAGCACGATGCCGAGCACGAGCATGCCGCAATAAATGCTGTAGCGGCGCCAGGTGAGATCGGCGCTCGGCGAATAAAACGTGACCAAGACCCAGACGCCGAACCAGAACAGTCCGGCCACGATAAGGATTTGGCAGATGAGGAAGACGCTGTAGAGACCTTCCTTGCGTTGGGTCAACATGGCAGGCTAAAAACGTGGCGGCGCGTGCAGAGTACGCGATGGCCGGAGCGCTTCAACTCGTGCTCGGAATCGCGCCGAAATTGCATGTTCGCTCTTCGAACGCATCGATGTCGATCTAACCAAGCCAATCCCATACCAGCGTGATGTCCGAGCCCACCGCACAGCCCGAGCGCCGTTCCGCCCCCAGCGGGCTCGCGAATATTTTTCTGCCGCTTTTGCCGGTGCTGGCGTGCTTTCTTGGCGGCGCGACGACGAAATGGGCCGAAGGCGTCGTGCTCACACTGCTGGGCTTGTATCTGCTGGCGCGGCCGCCGCGGCTCTCGCTCGGCCTAACGACGAATATCGTTTTCGTTTTGTTCCTGGCGGTTGCGCTCATGGGGTTCCTGCCGGCGCATTGGTTTTCGTGGCCGCAGTGGCGCGCCGCAGTAGTGGACGATTTCAACATCGCGCTTCCGGGAACGGTTTCGCCGCAGCCGTGGATCACCGCCGGTGCGTTCGTTAGTCTGATTGGCGCGTTGAGCTGGTTGTACCTCGTGGCCACGCACGAGATCGACCTTCGCGCGGTGCGGTCGCAATTGCGGCTCTTCGTCGTCGGCGTGGTTGTTCTCGCCGTCATCTCCATTCTCCTCTACCTCGGCCACGGGTCCTTCGCGCTTTGGACGAACGCGCGCGGCTTCGGTCCGTTCCCGAACAAAAACCAAACCGCGGATTTGTTAGGCATCACCTCGATTGTTCTGCTCGCTTGTGGTCAGGACGATATTCGTCGCGGCCGGAAACGCTGGTTCGTCTGGATAATCGCATTGTCGATCTTAGTGGTAGCCATTCTCCTCAACTGGTCGCGCGCGGGCGTCGGCATTCTCGTCGGTGGCAGCGTCATTTGGATTTTCGCCGTGCTCGTGCGTCAACGCACCAGCGAACGCATCGCGCTCGCAGTTTCATTCCTGCTTGTGCTCATGACGGCGGTGCTGTTGTTAGGCGGCGAAACCCTCGAGCGCTTCAACTTTGGCGGATTGCCTGGCAGCGGCTTGTCCGCCGATTTTCGCTGGAAGATCTTTCACGACACCTTCGATCTCATCCGTGCTTCGCCGTGGTGCGGCATCGGCCTCGGTAATTTCGATTTCGTCTTCGCCTTGTTTCGCACGGAATCGGTCGGCAACACGCGCGCCTTGCATCCGGAAAGCGACTGGCTCTGGCTTTGGTCGGAAATGGGCTGGCCGGCGGTTCTACTCATCGTGATCGGCGCCGCGCTTCTTGTCAGGCGAGTGCTGCCGTTGCAGGAGGGGACCAATCAACGTTTTCGTCTCGCCGCCCTCATCGCGGCTTTGATCTTTGCCGCGCACGGACTCATCGACGTGAGCGCGCACCGCGTCGGCACTGCCTTTGCCGGTTTGTTTCTGCTCGGCCTGTCGCTGCATCGGCCGCTCAATTTGCGGCCGAGCATGAGCGTTTCAGTTCTGTTTCGAATCGTCGGCCTCGTTCTCGTCATTAGCGGAATGTCGTGGGTCATCGCGACGCGCTCGAAAATGTTGTTGCCGGGAGCAGTTGGCGTTGCCAGCGCCAAAGAGCTCGCGCAAATGGAAACGCGCGGCCAGGATTTCAGCGAAGCAATTCGCCTAACGAGCGCAGCCATTCCGTGGTCGCCGCTCGATTGGCAACTTTATTTCTCGCGCGCCATGGCCGAAGCCGGCGCGAAAAAATGGAGCGATGCGCTCGATGATTTTCGCCGCGCCCGTTTCCTCGAGCCGAATGGATACGAATTGCCGTTCCTCGAAGGTAACGTGTGGTTGCCGATTGAGCCCACACTCGCGGCCACCGCCTGGCACGAGGCGCTGCGTCGCGCCGGCGCTTCGCGTGGCGATGTTTACGCGAACATGTTGAGCGGCGCCTTGATGCACAGTCCGCCGCTCGCGCGCACGCTCGAGGAGATTGGACTCGGCGAGCCCGAGCTCGTCCTCGCGTATCTCAGCCGCGTGAACGGAAAAGACTTCGATGCCACGCTCGGGAAATTGTTGAGCAAAGATCCGAGCCTGGAAAAATTCACCGAGCCGCAGAAGCTCGCCCTCTTTTCGCTTTGGTCCGAGCGCGGAAATCTCGATGAGCTCGCGCGCAAGATCGACAATCACCGCGATTGGCTCAGCTATGCCTGGTTCGGCATGGCAAAATTTTACGCGAGCAAAAATGATTTCCACGCCGCCTACGATCTCGCGCAACGTTTTGGCGACGTCGTCGCCCTGCCGCGCGAAAGCAACAACGCGCCGCTCGACCAGCTCCAGCAACGTTACCTGACGAACCCTGATAATTACGCCGTCGGCTACGCGCTGTATCTTGCGCAACGCCAGCTTGGCCGCACCGATGACGCGCTCGTCACCGCGCGCCATTTCAGCGACCGGCCGAATGCGCCGAAGTATTTTCATTATCTCGAAGCGCAATCCTGGGCCGCGAAAGAAAATTGGGAACGCGCCTGGAACGCCTGGCTCGCCTATCATAATGCCGCGACCAAACGCTGACGCGCGTTTCGTCTGGTTGCTCGTTTGGCTCGTCGCGCTCACGGTTCGACTTTGCGCCGCGTTTATTCTCCCGAATGCCGAACAGGACGGCTACTCGTATGTCGAAACGATCGCCGCTTGGAGCGCGAAAATCTCCAGCGGCAATTTTCGAATCATCGATCTTTTCGGTTTCTGGCTGCCGCTGTTTCAATTCTCCGCTGCAATCCTGAATCTCGTCATTCACGATCCGCTGCTGTCTGGCAAAATAGTTTCCGCACTTGCTGGATCGACAACGTGCGTTCTCGTTTTCGCCCTAACAAAACGCCTCACGCAGAGCACGCCACTCGCAGTCGTCGCATTCGCGCTTGTTCTCCTCAATCCGCTGCATCTGCTCTACTCCGCCGCGGCCATGACCGATGTGCCTTTCGGCTGTCTTTCCCTTGCCACTATTTGGTTCGCGCTGCGCGATCGCTGGATTGCCGCCGTGATCTGCGCCGCTCTCGCGGAGTTCCTTAGGCTGGAAGCGTGGGTTTTCGTCGTCGTATTACCGCTGCTTCAATTCATCTTTCATCGCCGCGTCTCACTCATGACGATGTCGATCTTGCTTGTGCCTCCCTTGGTTTGGTTTGGCATATCGCATCAGGCCACCGGTGACCCATTCGCTTACTTCGCGAAACGCGTCGCTTATCAAAACAACGTCCTCGATTTTTATCCGACGCGCCGCGGCTTCGCTTTCGCTGATGTCGCCGAAGATCTTGATTACTTCCTGCTCGGCGCGAACCCGATCATCTTCGCCACCATCTTCATTACGGCGACGATGTCGATCTTGCGTGCGGCGCACCGCTCGCGCGAAATCATCGCGGTTAGTTTGTGCACAGCCGCGCTGCTCGCTTTTTTTGCGCTCGCCTACGTCACGAAACGCCAGCCCGTTCTCCTGCCGCGTTACGGTCTCGTCTTCTTCACGCTGGGCCTGCCGCTGTTCGCCTGGCTGTTAAAAATATTGCGCCGCCCCATTGCCGCAGTCGCTCTTGTTTTCTTGCTCTACGGTTTCGTTCGGCAATTCCCAAACATTCCGAAAGTGATTAGCGATCAACGCGCGCAACAACGCATCGCTACCGCGCTCGTCGATCGCATCGGCGACTCGCGATGCTTCGCCGACGATCCTGCAGTTCGCGTTTTGTCGCGACTCCCTGCCGATCATTTTCTTCGATCTGAAGCAACTCCCGCATCCGCGACGGGGGACGCGACTGCGTTTGCAGCATACTTGCGCGAGCAACGCGCCGATTATCTCGTCTTCATCCGCACGGAAGATTCGTTGCCCGTGAAATTTTTTCCGCAACTCGGACGCGACGACAAGATCGACATCGACCTTTTCGAGTTCATCGCAGTGGAGCGTTCACCTTTCGGCCCTGACATCTGGTTGTATCGTCTGCGTAACGGTTGAAGACGCTCCGCCAAATTTATTTCGTCGCGTGGGCGCTGCTCTTGTCGATCTTCGCCGTGCTCGCAGCGCCGAAACTTTGGCAGAACTTGCGCAGCGGTCACGCCGTCTCGCCGTCGCCCACCGCGTCAATCGACAGCTTGCTCGCGCCGCTGCTGGAAATTCGCCAGCCGAGCGCGAACCTCATCAACGCGACCGCGCGAATTGCCTCGACACAACGCACTGTTTTCGTTTCACCAAAAGACGACGCGCGCTGCGACTTCGTTTACTCGGCGCTCTGTTATCTCACGTGGCCGCGCAAGATCGACAAGGTCGAGATCCGGCCTAACGAGCCGATTCCGCAGATGAATCTCGCGGTCTACATGTGCGGGCTTGATCGCGCTGTGCCCGAGGCGCAATCGCTCGGCCCGCATCTCACGCTCCGCAATCCCGCCAGCTCACAATGATTACATTCGTCGGCTTCATCGCCGCTTTCGCGACAATCCTTGCGGCCGGATTCGGCATGACAACGCTCCTCGTTCGTAATCGCCTGACCAGGATCGAACATTTTGCGCTCGCATGGCTGTTCGGCACCGCCGTCGTTTCGCTCGCCCTTTGGTGTTGCGGCTTTTTCGTTCGCGGTATCGCGCTACAGATTTTCGTCGCGGCCATCTGTGCCACGCTTGGCGCAGTCGGCGTGCGACGTTGGCGAAATTTTCCAAACCTTCCTTCGCTGTTACTCAGCCGAATCGACAAAGTTTTCATCGCGATCTTCGCCGTGGAGTTGATGTCGATCTTGTACTTGTCGATCCAACACACGCTCGGCTGGGATGGATTGACCGTGTGGGAAATGAAAGCGCGTTTCGCCTTTCTCAACGGTGGCGCGTTGCCATCGTCGTACTTCAGCGACACATCGCGCTGGTTCAGTCACCCGGAATATCCATTGCTCCTGCCTCTGACCGAAACGTGGTTCTACATCTGGTTCGGCGAAGCAGATCAATTTTGGATCAAGCTCATCTTCCCGATTTGGTATGCCGCCGCGATGTCGATCTTTCTCCTCGCGGCCGGGCAACTCAGCGGCAATCGCGCGATCGCTTGGGCGCTTGTCGTTTTATTTCCGCTTGTTCCTGCGATTCATAACGCGCCCGGCGGAATTTCTGTCGGTTACGCGGACGTCCCGCTGGCCGCGGTTTTTCTCGCCACAATTTTTTACCTGCTCAGATTTGTACGCGACGACTCGCGGGATTCGCTCGCACTTTTCCTCGTGCTCGGCGCGACGCTTCCGTGGATGAAACGCGAAGGCGCCGTGTTGTGGTTCGTTCTCACCGTCGCTGCGGCCGCGGTTCTCTGGACGCGTCGCAAACGTACGTTGTCGATCTTGTCGTTCGTTCCGGGGATTTGCGTAATCGCGGCGTGGAAGATTTTTCTCGCCGCCGTTCACGCATTGCCATCGCGCGACTTCAAAATGCCATCGAACATTTCGCGCCTGCCCGGAATTCTTCACGAACTT
>JBEEGX010000010.1:0-5550 GCA_041167105.1 Verrucomicrobiota bacterium | reverse complement strand
AATGTGCTTCAAAATGGATCCAACCCGAATGTTTACACCCGTCTTCTCGCTGTTAGCTGTGCGTCGTCCACGGACTGTTGGACCGTAGGCTACTTGTACGATTACGGTTCATTCCCTCCGTATCGGACGTTTATCGAGCGCTGGAATGGTGTGCTCTGGCAAGACGCTTCCAACGGGTCTTCGGGAGCCCTAAGTAGCGTTGATTGCGTTTCCGGTTCCGATTGCTGGGCGGTCGGGAACGAGGGGCTTTTTGGGGTACCCGCGACAATCCAACACTGGGATGGCATGCTCTGGACGCCACTGAACGTGCCGGACCTCACAACATCGAACAACTATCTTCGCGCCGTGACGTGTGCGAGCGACGGAACATGTTCAGCCGTGGGTGTGCTCAACGATGGATATACCACCCAGACGCTGACAGCGCGCTACGCCACTCCTGACCCAAGCCCAACTCCTACCGTTACACCCACGCCGACCGTCACGCCGACGCCAACGCCAACTCCCACGCCGACGCCTACCGCGACTGTCACCCCCACTCCGACAGCAACCCCAACCCCAACGATCACCCCGACGCCGACCGTCACTCCGACACCGACGCCAACATCAACACCGAGCGGGACTCCCGTCGTCTCCATCTCGGTATCTGCGCCGCAAATGGCCGAAGGAAGCAGCGTTGATTTTATAGTCTCTGCGACTCCGAGTACTATTCGGCCGGTCACCATCGCATTCACGATGAGCGGTACTGCGACGAATGGTGCCGATTACAATCTAAGCTCGACGAATGGCGACGTGACTATTCCTGTTGGCGCTAATTCGGCGGTCGTAACCCTCACCGCCATCGCGGACCACGTCCAAGAAAGCAAAGAAAAAGCGACGATGACATTGCAGCCTGGCAGCAATTACAAAGTTCCCGCCGGTAAAAAGAAAAAGAAGATCCCCAAAGCGAGCGTTACCATTCTCGACGCTCCATAGCAGAATTCGATTCGCCTTCGCAGCGGTTTCGATTTAGTTGGCCGAATGCTTCGCTCAATCTCGCTCCTCGTTTCGTTGTCGATCTTCGTTGCGTCTGGCGCGTCCGCTCAGAAGCGCAACATCACTGAAAAAGATCTTTGGGATTTTCTTTGGATCGGTGATCCGCAGGTTCCGCCGGATGGATCGCGCGTCGCGTTTGTGCGCGTCACGGTGAATGAGAAGAAGGAAGGATATAACACTTCCATTTGGTCGGTGCCGATGGCTGGCGGAGAAGAGCCGCACCAATTAACCAAGGGCGACCATGATGGGCAGCCACGCTGGTCGCCGGATGGAAAACTTCTGGCGTTCGTTAGGGCAACGGAGAAGGACGGGAAGCCTGAGCCGCCGCAGTTGTCGATCTTGCCGATGAACGGCGGCGATTCGTTCACGTTCACCGATTTACCGAAAGGCGCGGCCGATCCGCATTGGTCGCCTGACGGGAAGACGATTGCGTTTACCAGCTCGAGCAATCCGGAAGACATCGAGAAGCAGCAAAAGAAAAAGCAAAAGGAAGAAGAAGCGAAGAAGGCGTCGAGCGCGCCGTCACCGAGCGCGAGTGCGAAGCCGACTAAAGAGGACGCGACGAAAAAAAACGAAGCCGAATCGGAGCATGAGAGTGACATCCACGTTGTGACGCGCGCGGTTTATCGACAGGACAACGAAGGTTATGCCGATCCGAAACGGCCAACGCACATCTGGAGCATTACGGCGCCGCGGAACGCCGACGAAAAAGTGCAGCCGAAACAGATTACGTCCGGCCGATTCGATGAAGGCGAGATCATGTGGGCGAACGACGGCTCGAAGATTTATTTTACTTCATTGCATGTGGACGAGCCGTATTACGAATTACCTAAGACGGAATTGTATTCGGTTGCGCCGAACGGCGGCGAAGCGACGAAGCTGAACACGTTCGACATGGGCGCGAACGATTGGGCGCTCAGTCCGGATGGAAAACAAATGGCGTTCATCGCGTCGGCGAATCAACCGGTGAATTCCTATACCGAGCCCGACTTGTGGATTGTCGATCTTGCACCGAACGCCAAGCCGCGAAATCTCACGGAAAAGTTCGATGTCGATCTTGGCGCGGGAGTTTTCGGCGATAACGCGGCTCCGCGCGGCGGCGGCGGCAATCTTCCGATCTGGAGTAAAGACGGCAAAAGCATCATCGAGATTTACGGCAAGGAAGGTCGCACCGTGCTGGCTTCGTTCGATATCGCGAGCGGAAATCCCACCGACCTGACTAAAGGCAATCAAGCGGTGCAGCGGTTCCGCGCTTCGCCCGACGGAACAAAGATTGTTTACGAAATTTCGACCGCGACGGTGATTAACGATTTGTACATTGTCGATCTTGCGGGCGGCGAGCCGAAACGCCTAACCAACATCAATGACAAATTATTCGCGCAGCTAAACCTGACCGAGCCCGAAGAAATTTCTTACACCAGCTTCGACGGCAAAAAAATTCAGGCGTGGGTGCAGAAGCCGCCGGACTTCAATGCGTCGAAAAAATATCCGCTCATTCTGAACATCCACGGCGGGCCGCACGCGGCTTACGGCTACATTTTCGAGCACGAGTTTCACTGGATGGCGGCGAAAGGTTACTGCGTGCTTTATCCGAATCCGCGCGGGAGTACGACCTACGGCCAGGAATTCGGGAACGTGATTCAGTATCATTATCCGGGCGATGATTTTCAGGACCTGATGGCAGGCGTCGATGACGTGATCAAACGCGGGTACATCGACAATAATAAACTGGGCGTGACCGGCGGCAGCGGCGGCGGGCTCCTAACGAATTGGGTGATCGGTCACACACAACGTTTCGCCGCAGCGGTGGCGCAACGCGACATCGCGAGCTGGATCGATTGGTGGTACACGGCCGACTTCACCTTGTTTCAGCCGACCTGGTTCAAAGCGCCGCCATTCGACGACGAAGCCGATTTCAAAAATCGTTCGCCCATCACCTACATCAAGAACGTGAAGACGCCGACGATGTTCATTCTCGGCGAAGCCGATTACCGCACCCCACCGGGCGCCGGTGGCGAACAAATGTTCCGCGCGCTCAAGTTCCGCAAGATTCCGACGGCGATGGTGATTTTTCCTAACGAATCGCACGAGCTCTCGCGCTCGGGCGGCCCGTGGCATCGGGTCGAGCGTTTACAAAATATCGTCGGCTGGTTCGATCACTGGCTCATGGGCGTGCCGAAGCCGGAATACGAAATCGCGCCGGAGGAAGGCGCTGCGAAGAAAGATGCCGCGGCGAAGAAACCGCCGCGCTAATTTTTGGGACGACACGGAGGTCGTCCCTCCATTACGGTAGAGCGATGGCGAGCTCGTCTCTTTGGCAACGCTTTCAGCAATACTTCCTGCGCTACGACGATCCTCCGGTATCGATCGACGTCAGCCGGATGAAATTTCCGGACGATTTCCTCGAGCGCATGTCGCCGAAGATCGACAAGGCGTTCGCGGCGATGCGCGAGGTGGAAGCGGGCGCAATCGCGAACCCGGACGAAAAACGCATGGTCGGTCATTACTGGCTGCGTAATAGCAAACTCGCGCCTAATGAGGACATTCGGCGCGAGATCGAGGACACGAATGAGCGAATCAAAAAATTCGCGGCGGAGATTCATGCGGGAAAGAAGTTCAAGCATTTACTCTTGATCGGGATCGGGGGCTCCGCGCTTGGTCCGCAATTCATCGCGGATGCGCTCGGATCGGCGGGCGATCCGATGGACATTTATTTTTTCGACAACACCGATCCGGACGGGTTCGACCGTGTTTTCGCTAAGATCGACAATCACCTTTCGCACACGCTCACGATAGTGATTTCGAAGTCGGGCGGCACCAAGGAGACCCGCAACGGCATGTTGGAAACCGAGGGACGCTACAAATCGTTAGGCCTGAATTTCGGAGAGCACGCGGTCGCGGTCACCGGCGCTGGGAGCGAGCTCGACAAGTACGCGGAGAAGAATGGATGGCTCGCACGTTTTCCAATGTGGGATTGGGTCGGAGGCCGCACCTCGATCATGAGCGCCGTCGGTCTTGTGCCGATGGCGTTGCAAGGATTCAAGATCGACAACTTCCTGCGCGGCGCGGCCGCAATGGACGAACGCACGCGTACACAAAGTCTTTCCGAGAACGCCGCGATGCTGCTGGCATTGATGTGGTACCACTCCGGAAATGGCCGCGGCGAAAAAGACATGGTGGTGCTGCCGTACAAAGATCGGCTGTTGTTGTTCAGTCGTTATTTGCAGCAGTTGGTCATGGAATCGTTAGGCAAAGAGAAGGACCTCGACGGCAATGTGGTCAATCAAGGCATCGCCGTTTACGGGAACAAAGGCTCGACCGATCAGCACGCGTATGTGCAGCAATTGCGCGACGGCGTTTTGAACTTTTTCCTCACGTTCGTCGAGGTGCGGCAAGATCGACATCGTCCGAAGATCGATATGGAGCCGGGTGTCACGAGCGGCGATTATCTGCAGGGATTCCTGCGCGGAACGCGCGCGGCCATGTTCGAAAAGAACCGCGAATCGATCACCGTGACGATCGCGGATGTGGACGAATACAATATCGGCGCATTGATCGCGTTGTACGAACGCGCGGTCGGGTTCTACGCCTCGCTCGTGAACATCAACGCCTATCATCAGCCCGGCGTGGAAGCGGGAAAGAAAGCGGCGACGCGATTGCTGGACGTGCAGAAGCAAGTGCGCGCGCAGCTTTCCTCGACGGCGCAGACGGCGGAGGAGATTGCGCGCAAAGTCGACGCCGATCCCGAAGATGTTTTTCACACGCTTTCCCATCTCGCGAGCAACGACACGAAGATCCACACGCAACGCGGCGAGCACGCGGGCGACGATAAGTTTTCCGTGCGCAAATGAGCAGCGACGAGATCAGCGTGTCGTGGCCGAACGTTGTCCGCTTCGTTAGGCAATTGAACCACGACATTCGCAATCATCTTAACGCGCTCGAGCTACAGGCCGCGTTTCTGAACGAGATCGCGCAGGACGCGGAAGTGAAGGAAGAGATCAAGCGACTGCGCGAGACGCTGGTGAGTGTGGCAAAGGCATTGCAAAAATTATCCGCCTCGCTTTCCGATCCGAACCTGAATCGGATTCCGTATCCGGCGGGCGATTTAATGGTGGACTTGCAAAAGAAATTCGAGAGCGATCATCCCGATCGCAAAACGCGTGTGAAATGGCAGACGCAGCCGAGCGAGTTAAATGTAGATGTCGATCCGCAATTACTTCAGGAAGCGATATCGGAGTTGCTCGAGAACGCGTTCCGCTTGTCGCCGGCCGAAAGCGAACTGGCGATCGACGCGCGCGCGCAGGAGGCGCAATTCGCAATCACTCTGCGCGAACCGAAAGAGAAGTTCGAGGGCGCGACGGATGCGTGGGGCCGGGAGCCGCTCGCGAACGTTACGCACGGACATTACGGTCTCGGATTGATGCGCGTCCGCCGCATCATTGAAGCGCACGGTGGCGAGTTTAGAGCGACCTACGACTCGTCAGCACGGGTGCTGGTTACGACAATTCTATTGCCTCT
>JBEEGX010000009.1:0-3354 GCA_041167105.1 Verrucomicrobiota bacterium | reverse complement strand
TGTCGGCGTCGAGAATACAGACTAACGACACTTCGGGAAGATCGAGACCTTCACGGAGCAGATTGATGCCGACGAGAATGTCGAACTCGGCCGCGCGCAGTCCGCGCAAAATTTCCACGCGCTCGATGGTGTCGATGTCGCTGTGCAGGTATCGCACTTTTAATCCGACATCGCGCAAGTAATCGGCGAGATCTTCGGCGGTGCGTTTGGTTAATGTCGTGATGAGAATGCGCTCGCCTTTCTCCACACGCTGACGGCACAGCTCGATGGTGTCGTCGATCTGATGCTTGAGCGGTTTGATCGTGATCTTCGGATCGAGCAAACCGGTCGGGCGAATGATTTGTTCGACAACGAGCGGTGCGCCGGGCGTGTGCGCATCGAAGTCTTCTGGGGATTGATCGGTTCGTGAAATTTGGGACGACACGGAGGTCGTCGCTCCAGGAAGAACAAAGGGCACGCGCTCGTCGTCGCCGATGCGCTGGCGTTTGTGCGGGAAATATTTTTCGTTGCCGACGACGCTGTTTTGAATTTCGAACTCGGCTGGCGTGGCGCTGACATAGATGAGCTGGTTCGTCATCTTCATGAACTCGTCAAAATTAAGCGGCCGATTATCGAGCGCGCTCGGCAAACGGAATCCGTAATTGACCAGCACGGTCTTGCGCGACTTATCGCCTTCATACATTCCGCCGATCTGCGGGATAGTGGCGTGCGATTCGTCGACCACGAGCAGGTAGTCTTTTGGAAAAAAATCGAGCAACGTATACGGGCGCGACCCGGGTTCCCGACCGGACAGATGGCGGGAATAATTTTCGATGCCGTTGCAGAATCCCATTTCCTGCAACATTTCGAGATCGTATTCCGTGCGCATGCGCAGTCGCTGCGCTTCGAGCAACTTCGACTGCGATTCAAGCTCGACAATGCGATGCTCGAGCTCGTTGCGGATCGACATGAGCGCGCGATTTAATTTGTCGGCCGGCGTGACGAATTGTTTTGCCGGATAAAATGTGATGACGGTGAGTGATTCGTGTGCGTGGCCGGTGAGGGGATCGAATCGCGTGATGGCGTCGAGATCGTCGCCGAAAAATTCGAGACGGATCGCTTCTTCATCGGCGGTCGCGGGATAAACTTCGACGACATCGCCACGCACGCGGAAACGTCCGCGCGAAAAATTCATGTCGTTGCGCTCATACAACATGTCGATCAAACGAGAGAGCACCGCTTCACGCGAGATGTGCTGCCCGCGTTTCACCGTCAGTAGCATGCGCGCGTAATCTTCCGGCGAAGTGATGCCGTAAATGCACGACACGCTCGCGACCACGATGACATCGCGGCGCGACAACAATGCGCTCGCGGTCGAGAGCCGCAGTCGCTCGATCTCCTCGTTAATCGACGAGTCCTTCTCGATGTAAGTGTCGCTGCGCGGAATGTACGCTTCCGGCTGGTAGTAATCGAAGTAGCTGACGAAATATTCGACCGCGTTGTGCGGGAAGAATTGCTTGAACTCCGAATACAACTGCGCGGCCAAAGTTTTGTTGTGTGAGATGACGAGTGTCGGTCGCTCGACCTCGCGGATGACATTCGCGACTGTGAAAGTTTTTCCGGAACCGGTGACGCCGAGCAACGTCTGATGGCGGTTGCCCGCTTCGACCGACTTGATCAGCTTCGCGATGGCCTGGCTCTGATCGCCGCGCGGTTTGTAGTTCGATTCGAGCCGGAAAGCCATTCGACAAATGTAATCGCGATTTGACGGCGAGGCCACCGAACGGCGCATTAATTGCCTGCGCATTAGAGGCGATCGCGTGCACCGGACTAGGGATTTTTCCTACCAGCAAACCGGCTCATACTCCGATTGTTGCATCGACATCGCGTTCCATCGTTGAGGCGTCGATATGATCAAGCCCACACTAGAATACGGCGCGCTCTCGAAGGCTTCGGACGAATCTCTCATGAGCGCGATCACGCGACGGAAACAAAGCGCGCTCAACGAACTCTACAATCGCTACGGCACGCGACTGCGGTCGGTCATCGGGAATGTCGTGCACGAAGAGGCCGATGCCGATGACGTCTTGCAGGAGATCATGCTGCAAATTTGGAAAGAGGCCGACCATTATTCGCCGACAGCGGGCAAGCCGCTCGGGTGGGTGGTAACGCTGGCGCGACGGCGAGCGATTGATCGCGTCCGGCGGCGGCAGGCATATTGCCGCGCGAAGGACCGCTTCAGTGAACAATTGAATCAGCGATCGAATGGACATCGCACCGTCTCCGGCAATGCCGAAGTCTCGCGCGTGGACATGCATTCATTTCTCGAGAAACAATTACGGCGATTGCCGGCGCAACAACGCCAAGCGATCCGGCTTTCATTTTTCAAAGGATTGAGTCACCGCGAGATCGCGCAGGTGACGCGTACACCTCTCGGCACGGTGAAAACGCGGCTCGAGCTCGGTCTGCAAAAACTCACGCAACACATGCGGCCGTTGCGGCAGAAGATTTAGCGAAGATTTTAGGGCGCCGGGGCTCCGATAAACGGCGTGAATGGACAAATCGGAGTCCCGGCAGGGATTTCACATCCGCGCCGGTGCGATTGTCGATCTTTTAATTTCCTGTGGTAGATTGCGCGCATGCAGACACCTGAGATCACGGCTTACTTGAAAACCCATTGCGGCTGGAGCGCGGGCGTGCGCGCGGTGCTGGCGAAATACAATCTCAAATACACCGAGAAAGACATCATTCAGAACCCGGCGTTTCGTTGGGAAATGGAAACGAAAAGCGGACAAGCGCTTTCGCCGTGCGTCGAAATCAACGGCACGATGGTGCCCGACATCAGCGGCGAAGAGCTTGAAAAATATTTGATCGACAATCACATCGTCGCGGCAAATGAAGCCGATGCCGGTGTACCGCTGAACGCGCCTTGCCCGACCGAGCAGCACGAGAGCCGCGTCAACGTGCAGTTGTAGTTGTCGATCTTGCGCGGATGTGCGCGTAGATTTTCGACAAGATCGACAATGAAATTGCTGGCGCGCGCGCGCAAAGGCGGCGGAAAATTTTTCGGCAGCAAACTTTTCCGTTACGGGTGGAAGGTTTCGCTTCTCGCAATCGTCTGCGCCGCCGGCCTGGCGGTATTCCTGTTCTACGCGACGTGGGCCGCGACGTTCGATATGAACCGCGTCGGCGTCATGCCGGAGCGCAACACCGTGTTCGATGTCGATGGAAAAATTTATAGCCGACTTGCCGGCGCGAACCGGCTGAAAGTTTCGCTCAACGAAATCTCGCCATTCTTCGTCGACGCGTTACTCGCGCGCGAGGACACGCGGTTTTATCAACATGGCGGCATCGATTGGCGCGGAATTCTGCGCG
>JBEEGX010000008.1:0-3304 GCA_041167105.1 Verrucomicrobiota bacterium | reverse complement strand
TGAAATCGTGCAAACGTATCACTCGGTCGCCGCGGCGAAGAAGACACTGGAGGATTGGAACGTGCGCTTCAGCGAAAAACATCTGGCCGACGCCGAGCTGCCGTCATTCAAAGCGCGCGATGGGGATTTAATCACAATCGTGGTCGCGGCGTTCGCGGAGTTCGGCATCGAAAAATCGCGCGCGGATGCGCGGCGATTGATGCAGCAGGGCAGCGTGCAACTTGATGAAGAGAAGATTGTCGATCTTGCGGCGAAGGTTTCGCTACGCGGCGGACAGGTGTTGCGCTTGGACAAGACGCACGCGGTTCGAATCGCCTGATCCGTACGGCAAAAGAGCGCGAATCGCTTCGCGCTCTTTCGGAAAAGTAGATGTCGATCTTACGCTGCGGCCGCCTCGAACATCGCGTATGCCGGCGCGCGCTCCACGAATGGCGCCGCGATTCCTTCGAAATGTGCGCGGATGCTGCGCAGTTCCGCCGTGACAAACGCATCGACGAAATGCAGACGGCGATCGAGCCACGCGAACAATTTGTTTTTGATTTCGTAATGCACCGCGAGCGTGACTTCGGTGCAGCAGGGGCGGATTTCTTCGAAATTAACCAGGCCCATGAGTTCGATGTTGCCGCCGACCGATTCGAAGCCGAGCTCTTCGGCCGATTCGTTCTCGATCGACAAAAGAACGGTGCGGGCGCTAAAGCCAAACGGACCGCGGAAGCTGAAGTCGACCGTTTTCGATGAAGTGACGATGGCCTTCGTCACCATCACGAATTGGCGACGATAGGAATGGATGCTGGCGAGCCGGGCTTTGCACTCATCCAGCGACTGACTCATGTGAAGTGTTTTTTCGAGGAGCATAGTGTGGGTTGTGGTTTCTCGGTTCTCTTTAGCAACGGCGGTGCCACCCGGTTTTCCTTGGGGAGAGGGCCTAAAGTGTCACGTTTTGTGTCACCATTCTTTACACAGGTGTCGTTCCCGGAAACACGAACGGCTGACAGCCTTGGACTCGCCTTTATTCGCGGGCTGCGGAGAAACCGTTCTTACGCGGCGCGGGCGCGGCCAGCGGCGATGCTTTCCATCATGGAACGGAAGATTTTCAGGCCATCGGTGCTGCCGAGTTGCGCATCGGCGGCGCGATCGGGGTGGGGCATAAGACCGAAAACATTGCGCTCGCGATTGCAGATGCCGGCGATGTTTTCGATGGAACCGTTTGGATTCGCCTCAGAAACAATTTCGCCGCGATCATTCGCGTAACGCAGGATCACTTGTCGATCTTCGTTTAATTGCCGCAAAGTTTCCGGGTCAGCGAAATAACAACCTTCACCGTGCGCGACCGGCATGCGCAGAAGCGAACCTTGCGCACAGCCGTGCGTGAACGGCGAATCAGGAACTTCGACGCGCATCGTGACCATGTCGCAAACGAAACGCAGACCGCGATTGCGCACGAGCGCGCCGGGAAGCAGTCCGGCTTCGCACAAAACTTGAAAGCCGTTGCAAGTACCGAGAACGAGCTTGCCCGCGCGCGCATCGGCGATAACCGCTTTCATGATCGGCGAAAACCGCGCGATGGCGCCGCAGCGCAAGTAGTCGCCATAGGCGAAGCCGCCCGGAAGAACGATGGCGTCGTAACCGCGCAATGAAGTTTCCTTGTGCCAAACGTAATCGGCTTGCGCGCCGTCGATGCTGTTGATCGCGGAAACGCAATCCTGGTCGCAATTCGAACCGGGGAATTGGATGACGGCGAATTTCATTGTCGATCTTACGTTAATCGGCGGGCGCGTTGTTCTTCGTGATAATCATTCACCACCAGGCAGGCGTGAATGACTCCGGGGATCCAGCCTAACAAGGTCAGCAGCAGGCTGAGAAAAAAACTGGCGATACGTCCGGTCATCAAGACCGCGACCGGTGGGAGAATGACGCAGAAGAAATATCGCAGCGCTTTCATTGGTTCTTTTGTAACTCGTAATCTTCGATCACCGGATTCGAGAGCAAATCGCGGCAGAGGCCGTGCAATTTCTTTTCAAGATCGACATCGTCGCCTTCGACATCGATCTCCATGATTTTGCCGATGCGTACGCTCTTCACTTCGGGCATTCCAAGGTGACGCATGGCGTCGCGGACGGCGTTGCCCTGCGGATCGAGGAGGGCTTCTTTCGGCTTAACGATGACGTTGACCTTCACGCGCCAAAGCTAGCGAAGATCGAGATTGCAACAAGCGTCTTGCGGTGTGGCTATCAGCGCGATTGGGCTGCGCGCGAGTCTTGTGATTGTTCTGCGCAG
Organism: Verrucomicrobiota bacterium; assembly: GCA_041167105.1. GTDB lineage: Bacteria > Verrucomicrobiota > Verrucomicrobiia > Chthoniobacterales > UBA10450 > JAJPGZ01. The sequence continues at coordinate 1,027 of JBEEGX010000008.1, read as the reverse complement.
CCGCGCGAGGGCGAATGGTAATCTTGCCGTTGGCATTCGGCGTCGCCTCTTCCAAAAGCGCGAGCAATTGCGCCGTGTTCGAGATTTTGATCGCCGTCCCGCGTGTCTTTGCCGTCGTCATCGCGACATTCGCACTGGCCCCGCCGCTGTGCACTGGACCGAGTTTAAAACTCGAAAGTGTGATGGTGTTGTTGCCGTAACTCACCACGAACGACCCGACATTATCCGACGTCTCCAGGCGCATGCCGGAAGCGACGTTCGAGAAACTGCCGGTGAAGTTCACGGTCGAGGCTGCGATGGTGAACGTGTCGGAGCCGTTCACGGAATTTTGAAATCCATTCGCGAAGGACACGACGAGTTTTCCGGCCAGAGCGACGGTGCCGTTAACGTTGAGAAAGCTGTATTGGCTGCCCGCGGTGAGCCCGCCGAGTTGGAAGCTGAGCGTCGAGGAACTTAGCAACGTTACATTCGACTTTATCGCCAGGCCGTTGCCGCCGAGCGCCGGTGCAATCGTTCCGTTGTTCTGAATCGACGGCGCGTTGATCGTTCCGTGCGCGTCGACAACGCCGCCTTGAAAATTCAGCGCGCTCGACGATGTCACCGTTCCGCCGCGCATACGGAATGTTCCCGCGGTCTGGGTAAATGTTCCCGCGCCGGTAATCGTTAGGCCGCCACTGGTCCCAAGATCGACAATTCCACTCGAAGTCACCGGCCCGGTAAATTGCAGCGATCCAGCGGACGTAGTTTCGATCGTGCCGGTGTTGCTGAAGCTGCCACCGCCGCTGCCGTCGAGAATCAAAATGCCATCATTACTCGCGCGCAGAGTTCCGGCATTAGTCAGGCCCAGCGCGCTCGGCTTCAGGTCCAGCACCGATGCGTTGTTGTTCGCGTCGATCAAGCCGCCCACTTGATTGAAGATACCGATCGCTCCGTTGCCGAAGCTGCCGCTGTTCGTGTCCCCGATGATCCTACTCGAGTTGGTGAAAGTGCCGCTGCCTTCGACATTGACCATGCCTTGCAGCAGCAA
>JBEEGX010000007.1:0-9568 GCA_041167105.1 Verrucomicrobiota bacterium | reverse complement strand
ACGAGGCGCTGCCTGGGGAAGAGCCGTATGAAGCATTGACGGCGCGCGCGCTGGAGAAGTTAGGCCGCGCTGATGATGTGCCACGCGATTTGAAACAACATGTGCTGCGTTTCAGCGCGGCGGAAGCATATCAACCACGGCCACTGTGGGAAATTTTCGACGAGAAGATGTGGCAGGCGAATTTTAGTGGCGGGAATTTTTTCAAGAACAAGATCGTCCTCGTCGGCGCAGCGGCCCAGGTGCAACACGACGTCTTCGACACCCCACTCGGTCCGGAAACGCCGGGCCCAGTCTTGCATTTGCACGCGTTGGCGGCAGCGCTCGCGCACGAATTTCTTTACGATACGCCGCTCACTCTCGATTACGGATTCATCATTACGGCGGGCGCGTTGTCCTGGCTCTTACTTGCGCTCATTCGCCGGCCGCTTGTTTGTCTCGCCACCATCGCCGCCGTCACTGTCACTTATCTTGGAGTCGTTAGGCTGATGTACGATCGCTCCGGCGTTCTACTCATGGTTGTGCCGACGCTGACTGCGTTCAACGTCAGCGGCCTCATCGGTCTTGGGTTTGAATACACCCTCGAGATCATGGAGCGAAGGCGCACCCGCCGCACTCTCGAGCGTTACGTTTCGAAAAATCTCGTCGCCGAAATTCTCGAGAACCCGGACAGCTATTATCACTCGTTGTTAGGCGTGCGCGTGCCGGCGACGATGTTGTTCTCCGATCTTGTCGGCTTCACCACCTTGTCGGAAAAGGCGGATCCCGAAGCGCTGGTCAAACAACTCAACGAATACCTCACGCACATGACCGCGGTCGTGTTCAAGAACGGCGGCACGCTCGATAAATTTATCGGTGACGCCATCATGTGCGTTTGGGGAAACGTGAAGAGTCTCGGCGTCGCTGAAGACGCGAAGAGCGCGGTGCGCACAGCGTTCGGCATGCGCCAGGAATTGCAGAAACTAAATGATCATTGGAAATCCGAAGGCCGCATGGGTCTCGGCATGGGCATCGGCATCAATCAAGGCGAAGTGATCGTCGGCAATATCGGTTCGCACGAACGCATGGACCCGACCGTGATTGGCGACGCGGTCAATCTCGCATCGCGACTCGAGGCGCTGACGCGGCAATACAGCGTCGACATTTTGGTCGGCGCGACCGCGGCTGAGCTGGCGCGCGACGAATTTCATCTGCGCTCGGTCGCGCGCGTGCAGGTGAAAGGCAAGTCGCAGCCCGTCGATGTGTTCACGTTGATCGGCGCGAGAAATGAACATGTCGATCCTGAATTATTGAAGTGGATGCAATCCTACGAGGAGGGCATCGAAAAATTTCGCGTGCGCGATTTCACCGAGGCGAAAATTCTGTTCTCGCGCTTCCTCGAATTTTATCCCGACGATTTCCTGGCCAAGATGTATCTCGAGCGCGCCCTCGAATACGAGAACACGCCGCCAGACGAAGCGTGGGATGCGGTCGAGGTGTTCAAGAAGAAGTAGTGGCAAAAACATCATCGCGGATTACTGAATTCGCGTGAGCAAAAGCGCGCCGAAGAAATTTCATTTTCTCGGAATTTGCGGCACGGCCATGGGCGCGGTCGCGGCGGCGTTGAAGGAACGCGGGTTTGTCGTCACCGGGTCGGACGAAGATGTTTATCCGCCGATGTCGATCTTTCTCCACGAGCGCGGGATCAAAGTTTTCTCGCCGTTCGCTCCCAAGAACATTCCGGAAGATGTCGATCTTGTCGTAATCGGCAACGCGATGAAGCGCGGCAATCCGGAAGTGGAAGCGATTCTGAATCGCAAGCTGCTTTACGTTTCACTGCCGGAACTTTTGCGAAACGAATTCCTGCGCGGCCGCCACAATCTTGTCGTGACGGGCACGCACGGCAAAACCACGACCACTGCGCTGCTGGCGTGGATCATGGAAAAAGCGGGACACAAACCGAGCTTCCTCATCGGCGGCATCCCGAAAAATTTCGGCGAAGGCGCGCGCCTGACGACCTCGAAACATTTCATCATCGAAGGCGACGAATACGACACTGCGTTCTTCGACAAGCGCTCGAAGTTTGTGCATTACCTGCCCGAGCTCGTGATCGTGAACAACATCGAGTTCGATCACGCCGACATCTTCGAGAACATCGACGATGTGAAGAAAAGCTTCCGCCATTTGCTGCGCATCGTGCCGCGGAACGGAATGGTGTTGCTCAACGGCGACGACGCCAACTGCGTTGACGTCGCGAAAGAATGCTACGCGCAAATGATCGAAGTCGGTTTCTCGAAAAATTGTGCGCAGCGGATTCGCGATGCGGATTACGACGAGAACGGTTCGCGATTCAAACTCGGCGATAAAGTTTTCAACATCCCGCTCGTCGGCGAATTCAATGTGCGCAATGCCGCGATGGCGGCGACGGCCGCCCGATTTTATCGGGTGAGCGACGCGAAGATCGACAATGCGCTGAAAACTTTTCAGGGAATCGCGCGGCGCCAGGAACTGCGCGGTGAAGCGCGCGGCGTCAAAGTCATCGACGATTTCGGACATCACCCGACCGCGATTGGGCAAACGATCGAAGCGTTGCGCCATCGCTATCCCGGTCATCGGGTATGGGCGATTTTCGAGCCGCGCTCGAACACGACGCGGCGCGCCGTGTTTCAGAAAGCGTTGCCCGAAGCGCTGGCGCAGGCAGACGGCGTTTTCATTTCGCAGATTGCGCGGCTCGACCAACTGCCGGAGAAGGATCGGTTGAATCCAAAGGAAGTTGTCGATCTTATCGTGAAGTCGGGCCGGCCGGCGTTCTACGAAAAGGACGCGAATACGATTGTCGATCTTATCGTGCCGAAGCTAAAGCCTAACGACATCGTCGCGGTGTTCAGCAACGGCGGCTTCGATAACATTCACGAAAAATTGCTGGCGAAGCTCAAGGCGTAGCCGCCGACGAATGATCGTGAACAATGCGCCAGCCTTCGTCGAAGTGGCGAAAGATGAGCGTCGTCTTGCCATGAACGTTTTTCGTTCCGAAATCTAACTTCCAACTTCCAAGGACAAGCGCGGCATCCGTGCCGAGCGGTGTGATTTCGAAATCGGAAAAGCTGAGCGTGCCCATCTTTTCGCGATCCGAATATTTTGTCTTGTAGTAATCGAGAACGTGTTGCCAGCCGCGTCGAACGTCGCCGCCGACGAACACGGTCTGGTCGGAACGCCAATAACCGTTCATGAATGCGTCGATATCGCCGCGGTTCCATGCATCTTGTTGCGCCTGCAGCACGGCGCGGATGTCGCTAGACGCATCGGCGAGGGCGCTCACCACGAGCAAGATCGACAACGCGAAGATCGACATCTTCATGGCGTCGGCGTTGGCGTTGCGGTCGGAGTTGCCGTTGGAGTCGCGATCGGCGACGGCGCGAGCTCGCGATGTTTACGGTAGGTGATGAAGAGATTGACGCCGCTGATGGGTGCGACCGTGACGGTGGCCGGGCCGCCGATGCTGATGCCTTTGTTCGGCGGCGGTGCTGCGTTCGGATCGAGGATAATCGCGGTAAGCGCTGTGCTGGTGCGACCGTCCGCCGTCACCGTCACGACGCCGCGAGTCGAGCCGCCGTCCTGCGAAAACCGTTGGATGTCGAGGTAGTGATCTTCCGGAACATTAATGGTGAGTGCGCCGCGCGCGTCGTTTACGATTTCGCTTTGATATTGGCCTGCGGCTAACGAATGCGCGAGCGCGCCGCAGAAGAAGAAAAGCAGAGACGCGCGGATTATTTTCGGCACTCGCGCGTTACTCCGGTTGCTTAATGTCTTTTTTGTAGCTGATGAAACAACTATTGCCGTCACCGCACGTCACCGTCACTTCTGCGCCGCCGGAAACGACAATGCTGTTTACTGGTTCGAAGTTTGAGTTCGATGTGGTGAGAATGGTGGCGGTCAACACGAGCGTGTTGCTTTTGCGGATCGTTACTGTTCCGCGCGTCGTGCCGCCGTCTTGAGTAAAATTGCGGATGAACAACACTTGGTCACCTTCCAACGGAATCATGATCGAGTCGTTCATCTGAATGACTTTGCTTTTGAATTCGCCGGCGAAAAGTGTCGCGCTGGTCACAAGCAACGCGATGAAACAGAGCGATCTCATGATTCGGGTGAACTCTGCCGTGCAAGATCGACAATGGCAAGATCGACATCTTCTGGAGCATTTCGGCTGTAACCAAACCGTAATCGCCGTTGTCACTATGGTGGATGGCTCTGCGGATGAACGTGCGGCGGTTGCGGCCGCCAATTTATAATATAGCGCCGCAGCCGGAGCGTGGTATGCTCGGCGCGTAAAATTACCCCTGTGCTGCGACTGTTACTGATTCTTGCCGCATTCCTGGTCGCGACAACTTTCTCGTTCGCGCAGGTTCGTCCTATCGCGCGACCGGTTGCGACCGCGCCTCCGGCGCAGGATGCCGATGAAGAAGCGGACGACGAGGAAGACGCCACGTCGCCTGCGCCGGCGACGGCAATGACGCCATTGCAGAATGTTGCGCCCCCCGTTGCCGCGGCAACACCGCCGTCAGTCGCCGTTGCTACCCCACCGCCGACTGCGCCGCGTCCAGCGCAACCGAACGCGCCGGCCGCGAATCAGCCGGCTGGTTCGAATCTCGTTAGGCTGCAATTCCCGAATAGCGATGTCGATGATGTCTTGCGCCTGTATGAGCAGCTCACCGGATTGAAGCTCGTGCGCGACAATTTCGTGCAGGGCAAGGTGAACATTTTCATCAGCAAAGACGTGCCGAAGGATGAAGCCATTCGCATCATTGAAATCAATCTGCTCATGAACGGATTTTCGCTCGTGCCCGCGGGCGAAGGCATCGTCAAAGTCATCGGCACCGGAAAAAATCCGCGCACGACCGGTGTCCCGATTATTTCCGACGACGCGCAAATCCCGGCGGGCGATCACGTCATCAGTTATCTTTTCAAACTGCGCTATGCCGATCCGCAGGAATTGCAGACGGTGTTGCAACAATATCTCTCACCGCCGCAGCCCTACACCGCGCTTCAGGCGTTGCCGAAATCTTCCACGCTGCTGATCACGGAAAACTCCAGCGTCATTCGCATGCTGGTGAAAATCATCGATCAGGTCGACGTCCCGCCGGCCGAAGTGGTGAGCGAGTTCATCAAACTCGAGCGCGCCGACGCGGGCAAAGTGGTCGACATGCTCAAAGATATTTTCGAGAAAACTCCGGGACCGGGGACGCCGACCGCGCCCGGGGTTCGCGGCGTGCGACCCGCGCCAAATCCCGCGCCCGTGCCGCAGCAGGTGGCGAACATCGACAATGATGTTGGCGGTTTGATGGCGCTGTCCGAAGAAGCGATCGTCGTCGGCAAAATCAAACTCACCCCCGATGTGCGCACGAACCGCATTCACGTCGTGACGCGTCCGATCAACATGCCGTTCGTTAGGAAATTAATCGCGGAGTTTGATGCGAATGTTGAATTTGCCAAACCGGTGACGCGGCCGTTGAAATATATTTCGGCGGGTGATGTGCTGCCGGTGTTGGTGCAAGCGTTGACCGAACCGGGCGCGCAAGGCGGCGCCGAAGGCGGAGCGGCGCCAGGATTAGGTCCGAACAACCCCGCGAACCAGCAGCAACAACAGAACCGCCAGAATCGTACCGGCACACCGACGAATCCTTACACCGGTGGACAATCGAGCACTGCGAGCGGCAGCGACCTAAACATTTCGGAAGAGCTTTCGACAACCGCTACGGACACGACACCGAAAGCGGTGACCGTTGGAAACGCGAAGATCATTGCTGATCAACGTGCGAACACCATCATCATGCTCGGCAACCGCGAAGTCGTGGTGAAGGTCGAGAAGATCCTCGATGAAATGGATGTGAGTGCGCCGCAAGTGGCGTTGAGTACCGTTATCGGAGAGCTCACGCTTACAGGAAATGAAGAGTTCGGCGTCGATTGGTTTTTAAAATACAAAAACAAAGTCGTCGGCATTTCGCGAAATACGGGCGCGCCAATTCCGTTTCCATCGGCGAGTCCGGCCGCCACCGCCGGTGGCACGCCAGTCATTGGCGCGGGTGTGCTCGATCCGGCCGGTTTGGTGAATTTCGGCAATGCGCTGCAACAAGTTGCAAATGGAACAAACGTCTATCTCGCCGCAGGCAATTATCTCGCGGCGGCAGTTCACCTGCTCGAAGGGACCGGCAAGTTTAAAGTCGTCTCCCGGCCGACCGTCTTCACCAGCAACAACAAAAAAGCGATTATCGCTTCGGGAACGGAAATTCCGGTACCGGTCAGCACGTTGTCCTCTGTCGTTAACGGCTCGGTTAACGGCACGAACATCGGACAACAATCGAATATCCAATTCAAGAAGGTGGCGCTGCAGCTCGAAGTCGTGCCGCTGATCAATTCGGAAAACGAAGTCTCGCTCGATATCCTGCAGAAGATCGACAGTCTCGCCGGCTCGCAAGTGATCGATGGTAACTCGATTCCCACCATCGCGACGCGTTACATTCGCACGAACGTCTCCGCGCCTAACTGCTCGACCATTGTCCTCGGCGGTTTGATTAGCGAAGACAAGCGCAAGGATTACACCGGCATTCCGTGGTTCTCGCGCATTCCGCTCATCGGCGCCGCCTTTCGCAACACCATCAACACCAAGACCCGCCAGGAGCTCATCATTTTGATGCGTCCGGAAGTTTCGTTGACCCAACTCGATCTCCACCGCCTGCGGCAAAAAAGCGAAGACCACAGCCATTTCGGTCCGGAGATCGAGCAGGATGATTGTCCTGATTGTCCGAAGCAATATGACGGCAAGGAATTACCCGCGCCGGATTTGCCGCCCGAGAAAGTTTCTTTGAGAGGAAAATGACGATGTCGATCTTGCGATTGTCGATCTTGAGCGCCGCATTTTGCCTGGTCGCGCAGTTCGCTCGCGCACAGGCCTACTCGCAGCCGGCATTTCATTCGAGCGACTCGTTAGCGCCACGAGACGAATGGGGTCTGCTCCATCAAATGCATACGCCGATCGCAACCGATTTCGCCGGTCGTTATCCATGGCGTCCGTTGTACTGGCTGGAGGGTAAAAACGATCTTATCCGGCAACCGGCCTATGTCGGCGCATTGCAGCGCGATCTGATGAGGCTCGGTTATTATTGCGGACCGATCGATGGGATTTATTCCGATGAGGTAAGCGAGGCCATCGCGAAGCTGCAGAAGAATTATTCCATGCGCGTGACCGGCACGCTCACCATCCCGGTGCGGCGCGCGTTGCATCTGCCGTGAGTGGCGATTAGCGCAGTAACTGCTACGTTACTCGCTCAATTCCCCCGATGATGAACGGACCAGTTAGCAAGACAGTTGTCGATCTTTTGCTCGCGGCCGGCGTGCCGACGCGCGATGAAGCGGCGCAGCTCGCGCAAAATCAGAACGGCACCTCGTGGGTCAATCACGTTCTCGATTCCGGCAAAGTGGACGAAACGCGTTTGCTTGAAGCCATCGGCAAATCTTTCAAGCTGCCGGTGCAATCGATCGATTCGAAAAAGATCAACCGCGAGACATTGTCGATCTTGCCGAGTCGTTTCGTTTTTCAACACCACATCCTGCCGATTGAAGACAAGGAAAAATCGGTCGTGCTCGCGAGCTACGATCCGTTTAACTCGGTCGGCCGCCAGCTCGCCACGCAATTGCTGAAGAAGCCGGCCGAATGGGTGCTGGTGCCGCGCGCACAACTTTTGCGCGCCATGAAAACGCTCTACGGCGTCGGCGCGGAAACGTTCGAAGAAATTCTAAAGACCAATCGCGGCTTCGAAGTTTTGCAGGAAGGCGAAATCGCGACCGACATCAACGCCGACGATCCGGAGGCGACGGTCGTCAAATTCGTTAACCAGGTTATTCGCGAAGCCATCGCCGAACGCGCGACCGACATCCATGTCGAGCCGCTTGAGAACGACATCCGCATTCGTTACCGCATCGACGGCATCCTGCACGAAGTGGCGGTGCCGCCGCAATTGCGCGTGCTTCATGCGGCCATCATCTCGCGATTGAAAGTGATGTCGCATATGGATATCGCCGAGCGCCGTCTGCCGCAGGACGGCCGCATGAATTTACACGCGAATAATCAGGAGATTGACGTGCGCGTTTCGACCATTCCGACGGTGAACGGCGAATCGATCAGCTTGCGTTTGCTCGCGCGCGGCGGACAGCATTTCGGTTTTCAACGGCTCGACATGAGCGAGGCGCAGGAAAAAATCATTCGCCATCTGCTGGCGCAGCCTAACGGAATTATTTTGCTCACCGGTCCGACCGGCTGCGGAAAATCGACATCGCTCTATTGTTTCCTCAGTTCGATCAACTCGGTTTCGCGCCGCATCATCACGATTGAGGAACCGGTCGAATACAAATTGCCCGGCGTTTTGCAGATGGACGTGAAACCGGAAATCAATTTCACATTCGCGCGCGGGCTGCGTCACATTTTGCGACAGGACCCGAACGTCGTGATGGTCGGCGAAATTCGCGATGTGGAAACCGCGGATATCGCCATTCGCGCAGCCATGACCGGCCACTTGGTCTTCAGCACGCTGCACACCAATGACGCGGTCGGCGGCATCACGCGTTTGATCGACATGGAGGTCGAGCCGTTTCTGCTCGCGTCGGTCGTGAAAGCGTTCATCGCGCAACGGCTCGTGCGCAACATCTGCCCCGAATGCACGGAGAAGGTCGAGTATCCGGAAGATTATCTGACCGAAATCGCGTTCCCGGTGAAAGAGCTCGGGACGAAATTCATGCGGGGCAAAGGCTGCGACCATTGCCGGCAGACCGGTTATCAAGGTCGCGCGGCGATCTATGAAGTCTGCGTCGTGACCGAGCCGCTGCGTAAATTCATCATGCAAAAAAAAGATGGCGGCGAGTTGAAGCAATGCGCCGTCGCCGAAGGCATGGAGACGTTGCGACACGACGGTTGGCGACGTGTGGCGAGTGGCAGCACGACGATTGAAGAAGTCGTGCGCGTGACGCAGACCGATGAAGTAATGGCGGAGACGGCCGAAGATGCCGAGCCCGCCGTCGCAGGCGAGCCGCGCTAAGATCGACAATCACTCTCCGCGCAAATCGCGAATCGCTTTCGCGTAATCCTGCGTGCGGAAGATCGACGTGCCGGCGACGAGAACGTTTGCGCCATTCTCGATTGAGCTGCGCGCGGTCTGGGCGTTGATGCCGCCGTCAACTTCGATGTCGATCTTGTGGTTGAGCGATTTCGCGCGTTTCAATTTTTGCATTTGATCGGCGCGAAATGGTTGACCACCGAAACCGGGGTGCACGGTCATGACTAACAACATGTCGATCTTGTCGAGATACGGCTCGACCAATTTGAAATCCGTTTCGGGATTCAGCGTGAGTCCGACGCGACAACCGGCATCACGAATTTGCTGCAAGGTTTTGCCGACATCGTGTTTCGCTTCCGGTTCGACATGAACGGTGATGGAGTCCGCGCCCGCTTTCACGAAACGCGGGACATAATGATCGGCGTGCTCGATCATCAAATGGACATCGAGCGGCAGCTTCGTTAGGCCGCGGACAAGATCGACAATCG
>JBEEGX010000006.1:0-3583 GCA_041167105.1 Verrucomicrobiota bacterium | reverse complement strand
TGGAATATGTCTCAGGAAAAAAGGTCACCGACCTGAGTCCGCTCGCGCGCATGGATTTCGACGGCGACTCTTTGGCCGAGGAAGTTTTCCGCGCGTACCTCGAACAAATTCTCGTGCACGGATTTTTCCATGCCGATCCGCACCCGGGAAATGTTTTCATCACCGACGACTACCGCATCGCGCTTCTCGATCTTGGAATGGTCGGCCGAATTATGCCGCGATTACAGGAAGACTTGCTGCAACTGCTGCTCGCGATCTCGGAAGGGCGCGGTGAAGAAGCATCCGATATCGCGATCAAAGTGGGCGACGTGCTCGATAACTTCGACGAGAGAAGTTTTCGCCGCCGGATTTCTGAAATCGTGGCGATGCAAAAAACAGCGACGGTTGCGCAAATGGAAGTCGGGCGGCTCGTGTTGGAAGTGACACAGATTTCCGCGGCGAGCGGCATTCGCGTTCCACCCGAGCTCACCATGCTCGGCAAAACGCTGCTCAATCTCGATCAGGTCGGCCGCACGCTCGCGCCGGACTTCAATCCAAACGCGTCGATCCGCAAAAACGCTGCGCAAATTCTTGAGCAGCGATTACTGAAAAGTTTGTCGCCGGGCAATCTCTTTAGCGGCGTGCTCGAGCTGAAAGATTTGCTGCAACGCTTACCGTCGAGACTGAACAAATTTTTCGATGCGCTCGCGCATAACGAGTTCAAGATTTCGGTGGACGCGATCGACGAGCACAAGTTGATGGTCGGCTTTCAGAAAGTCGCTAACCGGATCACGGTCGGGCTCATCGTGGCGTCACTCATCATTGGCGCGGCGTTGTTGATGCGAGTGCCGACGAGTTTTCGCATTTGGGGTTACCCCGGCCTCGCGATTATTTTCTTTCTCGCCGCGGCCGGATGCGGCGTCGTGCTGTTGATCAACATTCTGTTCTACGACAAATCGAACAAGGAGTGATTGATTGACGCGCGTCCCCGCGCGTCAACGCTTCGCCTAAGGTCCATCTCGCTCGGCTCCCGCCGGCTCGATTGTCGATCTTGCGTACGCCAGTCCGGCTCGGACCGATCTTACGTTTTGATGATTGGCGGCGGTTCGTCTTCGGTTAGGCCAACATTAATGCCGTGACGAAGTTTGCTGTGGCGCACGCTGTAGAGAAAATAAATCACCAGGCCGATCGCGAGCCACGCGAAAAACCGGATCCAGGTCAGCACTGGCAAACTCAACATCAACGAAATGCAGAGAATAACGCCGATGATCGGGAAAATCGGGACCATCGGGACGCGAAATGGCCGGGGACGTTCCGGCGCGGTCCGGCGCAATCTGTTTACGCCCAGGCAAACGAGAATAAAGGCAAACAACGTGCCGATGTTCGTTAGGTCGGCGAGCGATCCAATATCGGTGATCATGGCGACGCCGCCGACAGCGACGCCGGTCCAGATGGTCGTGACGTAGGGCGTGCGGTAGCGCGAATGAATCCGCGCGAAATATTGCGGCAGCAATCCGTCCCGCGCCATCGCCATAAAAATGCGAGGCTGGCCGAGTTGGAAAACGAGCAGGACTGATGTCATGCCGGCGAGCGCGCCTGCGCTGACGAGGGCCTGCGCCCACGGTCGGCCGCCGAACGCTGTCGCCACGGCGGCAGCGTCGCCGAGATAAATCGTATATTTTTTCATGCCGGTAAGAACCGACGACATGAGGACATAGAGCAGAGTGCAGATGACAAGACTGGCGATAATTCCGATGGGGATATCGCGCTTCGGGTCACGCGTTTCCTCGGCACAAGTGGAAACGGCGTCAAAGCCAATGAACGCAAAAAACACAATGGCCGCGCCGGTCATCACGCCGCCAATGCCTGTCGGCATATACGGATGCCAGTTCGTCGGATTGACCAGGAACGCGCCAAATGAAATCACGAAGACAACGACCGCGACCTTGATGATGACGATTGTCGTATTTGCCCGCGCGCTTTCGCGAATTCCGTAAATCAACAAAGTCGTCACTGCTGCCACGATCAGGAAAGCTGGCAGATTCAGCGCGATGGAATGACCGGCAATAACCGGCAGCGTCGTCGAAGAGTAACTCTTCAGCGCTTCACCACCGCTCGCGATAACGCTCATCGCGGTCTTGTGATCGGTCACTGCCCAAAGCGGAAACTTCAAATTAAAAAGACTGCCGCATAACTGCACGAAATATCCCGACCAACTGGCCGCGACCGACATGTTGCCGACGGCGTATTCCAAAATCAAATCCCAGCCGATGATCCATGCGATAAATTCACCGAGCGTGGCGTAGGAATAAGTGTAGGCCGAACCCGAGACGGGGATCATGGACGCGAGCTCGGCGTAACACAGTGCCGCGAATGCGCAGGTGAGTCCTGCTATTACAAATGAAATCGCGATCGCCGGCCCCGCGCCGGAACGACCGAGAATCAATTCCGAGTGAGAGCACCACGCGATAATGAAATTCGAAACCGGGGTTTCCAGCTTCGAAGAGAAAACCTGTCCGGCCGCCGCCGTACCGGTGAGCACGAAAATTCCGGAACCGATGATCGCGCCGATCCCCATACAAGTGAGCGCGAAGGCGGAAAGCGTGCGTTTCATTGCGCGTTCCGGCGCGGCCGCCTCGCGCATGAGCAACTCGGGACTTTTAGTTTTGAAGAGTTGCGAAGCCATCGCTGCGATTACGTCGCGAATTCAGACGACGGTCAATCCAAAGTTGCAGCGTTGTAGCTATTGGCCCGCCATTAGCTCGTAAGATCGACATGTTCGATTTCAGCGCGGCCAATTTGATCGCCGGTTTCATTTTCGGCTCGATCGGTTTTGTCGCGTTCATTTACGGCAAGCGCATGAATCTGTGGAAGCCGATGCTGTGCGGCATCGCGCTGATGGTTTATCCCTACTTCGTCGCGGACGCGCTTTTGAATTTCGCCATTGGCGCGGTTGGAACCATCGCGCTCTTCTTTCTGCGATAGACGGGCGCGGCGGCGTTGCCTAAGCTCGCCGCATGGCGGACGACGCGGCAAAAATTCTTCTCGGCGACACCGCCATTTCCGCGACCGAACAACAGCGCGGAATTTTTCGCCGACGCCGGAAAGATCGACAATCGCAAACGCCGCCGTCTTTCACTCATTGCGAAAATTGCGGCGCGCTCTTGCACGGACATTGGTGCGCGCAATGCGGACAACCGGCGGTCGATTACCGCCGCTCCTTCCGGCATGTCATTGTCGATCTACTCGAGTCGTTCCTGAATTGGGACTCGAAATTTTTCACCACCATCGTTCTGCTCGTGACGCGCCCATGGCGCCTAACGAATGCGTTCCTCGCCGGCCAGCGCGTTCGTTACCTGCATCCGGCACGGCTCTATCTGCTCGCCAGCATTACGTTTTTCTTCGCCGCCACTTACGGGATCAAGTCCGTCCACATCAATCCGCTTAATCTCTCGCCGAAAGATCGCACCGAGATTCGCAACGAATTGCAGGCCGAAAACGTTCCGCCCGAAGCGCTCGCGGCCGTCGATCAGGCATTTGGCAGCGTCCCGGTTTCGTCGAAAAAGCGCGCCGCCTTGGAGGAGGTCCTGAAGAGCAAGGATTT
>JBEEGX010000005.1:0-7096 GCA_041167105.1 Verrucomicrobiota bacterium | reverse complement strand
TCCGTTCGTTAGGGCGAGAAGTTCCGCCAGACGCGACATATACGAGTCGCAGGTCGGACAATCGCCATTTGGTTCGACCCATTCGGGATGTTGCGCGATCAGATCGTCGTGAATCTGTCGCTGCAATTCGTTGTAGGAATGAATCTCGTTTGTCATCCTCCAAGCTATCGCGACCGAGCCCGCCGCAGCCACCGCGCGGGAGTGTGATTTTCCGTCACCTCCGCCGGGGTGAGCCGAACTCCCTCTTTTGAGGGAGTCTATCTACTTTCAAAATTGAAAGTGAAATAGACCGCCGCGATCACGAGAAGGAATGAGACGATGTTGTTCCAGCGCGGCGTTTGTTGGAAAGCGAGCCACACGATGATGCTGAACACCACAATGGTAATGCATTCCTGCATGACCTTGAGCTGCACGAGACTGAAGCGAGCCGAGCCGATGCGATTTGCCGGCACTTGAAAAAGATATTCGAAAAACGCCAGAGCCCAGCTCGCGGCCACGACCAGCCAGAGTGGTTTGTCTTTGAACTTCAAATGTCCATACCACGCCAGCGTCATGAAAATGTTCGAGATAAAAAGGAGAACCGCCGTCTTCATCCCTGTTCCATCAACCGTTTGAAATTTCGCAGATACTTTTCAACGCGTCCGCCGACGGCGCCGCCGAAACTCGAGGTCAACTTGAGACTAACTCGCGTCGCTCCATCGGAACACGAATCAAACGAAACGACTCCGGCAGCAAAATTCGGCGGCGCGTGCCCATTGGAAATTGTTCGCCAAGCCAGCCGACGTTCCGGAACGCGCAACATAATCTCCAGCTTCGCCTCGTATCGTTGTCCGTTGAAGCCGAGCTGCGCGACTAAGTGATGCGCGTCTAATTTCCGCACCCGTTTCATTACGGTAATGAATTGCGGATAATCCTCGAACTTGAGCCAGCGTTGATAAACGTTGGCCACAGGCGCGCGCACCACGATCGATCCTTCCGCTGCATCGACCGCATGCGGTCTAGTGCCGTTGTTTGACATGATTCGTTAGGCGTAGGAGCGCGCGTATTGCTGTTTCGAAAACGTGCGGCTCCAACCGTTGGTGAAATTAAAGATCGACATGTTGAGCACGAGCATTGGGTCGTGCCCTGGCGTGCGGCGCCGAATGCGTTTGCGCGCGCTGCTTCTGAGATTGTTCTCACGATGTTGCGTGTTCATGACAGAACGCTAACCGGCACGCACGCAGTCACCACGCAGCAGTGGCGGGATTTTCGAGTGCCTCTTTCGAGGCAGGACGTAACCCTGGCGGAGAGCGCCATCGCCTGTTAGGCTTTCGGCGTAAGTTAAGTCAGACGCGGTTCCAACCAAGAAAGGAAAGCCCATGGGTCCGAGCAAAGACAACACTAAGTCTCGCGAAGAGGACAACCCACCGATGCGGTTTGCTAATGCAACGCTCGGCAAACATCGCCATGTCTGTGCGTTTTTTCACGACGTGGAGGAGGAGTATCGCGTATTGCTTCCGTTCGTTAAGGAAGGCCTCGCGCGTGGCGAGAAGGCGTTTCACATTGTCGATCCAGAACTGCGCGACAAGCATTTGGAGCAACTTTCCTCACGCGGCGTCGACGTCGGTTCGGTCGAGAAGAGTGGACAGTTCGAGCTGCACCATTGGCACGAAGTTTATTTGCGCGACGGCCATTTCGATAAGGACCGGATGTTGGCCTGCATGCAGGACGTGTTGGAGCAGAGCGCGCGCGACGGCTTCCCTCTCGCCCGCGTCATGGGTCACGCTGAATGGGCTTCAGGCGACTGGCCGGGGGTGGACGATTTTCTCGAATACGAGTGCCGGCTGAACGAGATCATCCCGCCATCCAAGGATGCCGTAATCTGTCTTTATAATCTGACGAAGTGTGGCGGCAATCTTATCATCGACGTCATGCGAACACACCCGATGATTCTCATCGGCGGCATCGTGCAGGAGAACCCGTTCTTTGTACCGCCGGATGAGTTTTTGCGGGAATTGCGCGAACGCCGCTCGCCCCGGACTAAAGTAGCGGCCTGATCACCACGTAGTAGTGGCGGCCTTTTCATGCCTCTTTCGAGGGAGGAAAGAAGATTGGCGCGTCGAGCGGCCGGCTTTAGACTTTTCGGCGGAGAGAATGTCGAAAACAGATCCTCATTTGGGACGAGTATTGCCGCTCGTTAGGCGATACAGCTTCGTCGTTTTATGCGTGGCGATTTCTACCGCCGCTACGTTTCCGATTCAAGGTTTCGGCGTCCGAACTTCGCTCTTCTTTCCGGCGATCTTGCTCGCGACATGGTTCGGTGGCACCGGGCCAGGATTGGTAGCGGTATTGCTGTCGACTTTGTCGATCAACTTTTTCTTCACCGAACCGTATTTCGCATTTGAATTTAGCGTTCGCGATATTCCGACGACGGTTGCGTTTCTTTTTTCGGCGCTCGTCATCAGCTCGTGGAGCGCCGCCCGCAAACGCTCCGAGAATCGCCTCCGGGAAAGCCAAGCCGAGCTTCGCACAGCGCGCGATGAGCTCGAAAGCAAAGTCGAAAAGCGAACTGCCGATCTCAGTCGCAGCAATGAGGCTCTGCGCACAAGCGAGGGGAAGTATCGCGATCTAATCAACGCTTCGCCCGACGCGGTCTGTGTTATCGATGACGAAGGTAAAATCCTTTTGGTGAACCCGGCAGGTGTCGATCTAGCCGCTTGTTCTGAACACGAATTGATCGGCTCCCCCATTACTGACACTTACCTGCCGGAAGAACTGCATCTATTTCAGGACAGGATCGACAAGTTGAAAGCGGAAGGGGCATTGCGCTTCGAACGAAAATTCGTGCGCCGAAATGGGGAGATCGTGCCGGCAGAAGTTTCCTTGTCCGCGCTCCGCGGCCGACATTATCAGGCGATCATCCGCAACGTTAGCCAACGGAAACGGCGCGAAGCGCTTTTGGCCGGGGAGAATCGAGTTCTCGAACTGGTCGCGAAAGGGGATTCGTTAGGCGACATCCTCGATCACTTATGTCGCCTGGTGGAAGAGCTATCGCCCGGAGTGCTGGCGTCGATCTTACTGATGGATTCAAACGGCAAACAATTGCGACACGGCGCAGCGCCGAATCTTCCGAAAGCTTACACCGACGCGATCGACGGAGCTTTCATCGGGCCTGCGGTCGGCTCATGCGGAACGGCCGCTTATCGGGCCGAACAGGTGATTGCTTCCGATATCGCTAACGATTCGCTGTGGGCTGACTTTCGCGAACTGGCTCTGACGCATTCCCTGCGCGCTTGTTGGTCCACGCCGATTTTTTCCTCCGAAGCCAAAGTGATTGGGACGTTCGCCATGTACTATCGCGAGCCGCGCAGCCCGAGTCCACGCGAACAGGAGACGATCAAACACATTACTTATCTCGCCGGCGTCGCGATCCAGCGGAAATTGGCGGAAACCGGCCGACGCGAGAGCGAAGCCTACCTTGCGGAAGCGCAACGACTCAGCCATACCGGAAGTTGGGCATGGGCGCCCGCCACGGGCGAAATCAGATACTGGTCGGAGGAAACTTATCGCGTGCTTGGTTTCGATCCGGAGGCGGGGCCGCCGCGATTCGAAAAGTTCTTTGGACGCCTTTGCCCTGAGGACCAGGACAGAGTTAGGGAACTGTTCGGAAAATCGATTGCCGAGAAGGCGGACTTCGAAACCGATTATCGAATTGTTCACCCGAACGGCGACGTCAAGAACATCCACGCGGTGGGACATCCGGTCAGCGATGAGGCCGGTCATTTTGTCGAGTTCGTGGGCACTGTTATCGATATCACCGAAAGCAAACGCGCCGAGGAAGCGTTGCGCGGTTCCGAGCAGGTGGCGCGCGGGCAAGTCGAAGCCCTGGCGCAGAGCCTCGATGTTTTGGCGACGGCCCCGGAACCGGAAAAATTTATTGGTCAGATGCTGAGTACCATCGGTCGTCTCCTGAACGCGCAAAGCGTGACCTTGTGGTTGCTCGACGAGTCTAACGACTCACTAACTATGCGGTCGATGTCGGACGCCGGAAATGTACGCGTGCACGATCCGGAGCATCCATACAACAAGAATCCTTTGTTTTGGAAACAAAACGCGATCATCCAGGAATTGCTTTTTACGGCCGGTCCGGTGGTTTGCGACGACCTTGAGACTGATCCGCGCGTTGACGGCGCTTGGGGCGAGTATCTGAAACAAAGTGGCACGAAAAGATTTCTCGCCGTTCCAATTTTAGTCGGCGGGCACGTGCGCGGCTTCGTTGGCATTCGCCATGTCGATCTTGCATCGTATCGGCCGGAGGATATCGAATTAACTCAAGCGCTCGCGCATCAGGTCATGCTTGCGCTCCAGCTCAATGAATTTGCCGAGCAAGGTCAACGCGCCGCCGTTTTCGAGGAGCGCAACCGAATGGCGCGCGACATTCACGACACCCTCGCGCAAGGTTTCACCGGCGTGATTGTGCAATTGGAAGCGGCCGAGGATGCGATCGCTTGCGGTTCGCGCAACGAAGGGGACAAACATTTGCGGCGCGCCAGTGAATTGGCGCGACGAAGCCTAAGCGAAGCGCGGCGCTCTGTGCACGCGTTGCGTCCGGAAGCTTTACAGACACATAACTTTTGGGACGCGTTGAAGGGTTCCATCAAAAACACGACCGCGGGAACATCGTTGCACACCACGTTTCAGGCGCGCGGTCGTGTTCCTAAGCTTCCTCATCCGTGGCAGGAAAATCTTCTACACATTGGACAAGAGGCCCTAACGAACACGTTAAAATATGCGCACGCTTCAAACTTTGAAACGCGACTCAGCTACAAAGCAAAAGAACTTCGTCTCGAACTCCGCGACGATGGCGACGGATTTAAAGTGAAAGATCGACATGATGGGGTCGGCCTTGTTGGAATGCGTGAGCGCGTTGAACAGATGGGCGGCGAATTAGAAGTCGCGAGCGCGCGCGGGAAGGGGACGAAGATCACCGTACTCTTGCCGTGTAACGGAGAATCGGAATCATGACTGCGAAAAAGAAATCAGCGCCGACTGCGAAAAAGACCGCCGCGAAAAAACCGCGCATCACCGTCCTCATCGCGGACGATCATAGCGTCGTGCGCGAAGGTCTGGCTTCGCTCATCACGCGCAAAGCGGACATGACTGTGATTGGCGAGGCGCCTAACGGACGGGAAGCGGTCGATCTTTGGAAGGAACATAAACCCGATGTGACGTTGCTCGATCTTCGCATGCCGGAACTCGATGGCGTAGGTGCGATCAAAGAAATTCGCGGCAAGGACGCGAACGCACGCATCATCGTCCTAACGACATTCGACGGGGACGAAGATATTTACCGCGCCATTCAAGCAGGAGCGAAAGGTTATCTGCTCAAAGACGCACCGCGTGAGGCGTTGATGGATTGCATTCGTCGCGTGCACGCCGGCGAAACTTGCGTCCCGGTCCATCTCGCCGCGAAGCTCGCGCAACGCGTCAGTGGCGAAACATTGAGCCAACGCGAAATCGATGTGCTCAAGTTGATGGCGCAAGGCAAGAGCAACAAAGAGATCGGGTCCGCGCTGTTCATCAGCGAAGGCACCGTCAAGTCGCATGTGAAAGGAATCTTCGCCAAGCTCGGCGTCATCAGCCGCACCGAAGCGGTCGCGAATGCGACGAAGCGCGGGTTGATCCAGCTCTAACTCGAAAGAGGGAGCGAGCGTTGGCTCTTCCGCCTAACCACAAAATCTTTCCTCTGCGCCGTCGCTGAAAATTCGCTGCAACGGAGTGTTGATGCATGAAAAGATCAACCAAATGCAGCGGAATAATTCTGGTCGCGATTGTTTGCGCGTTCGTGACCGGCAGCTCAATCAAAGCGCAGGAAGTCATTGTTAATTCCACGCGCGCAAATTCCGGCGAGCCAGCGCGCTTGATCGTGAATCGATCGGCCAACTTCGGCCTCAACGAATCGGTGAATTTGCTGATCGATGGAAAGACGGTTGCGCTCCTCGCTTTCAACGAAAGCTATGACGCGCCGTTGACCGTCGGCAAACATGTTCTGTCGATCGCGACCGACCCGAACACTTATTCGAGGGAAACACCGAAGCCGATCACGATCGCGGCCCAGCCCGGAAAAACCTACACCTTCACAGCTGTTTGGCCGGACCCGGAACAGGCCGCTCTCGTCGCTAACTAAGCGAAGTCAGTTAAGATCGACATGCAGGTCAGGTGAAGGCTTTTCACAAATTCGCGCTGAGCTTGCTGGCAAGCATCGGATTGTTTGCAGTCACTGCCAGCGCGCAGGACAACTTGCTTCCCGAACTTCCGGAAGCCTCAACGCCGGTGGCGTTGGTCGCAGCGACGGATCCGTTCACCGGAAAATCCGAATTCCACTATCAAGGCAAGAACACGCCGCCGGTGATCCGCGTGAAACCGGGAAGTATTCTCAATGTCGACTATAAGAACGAGCTCGCCGCGCAATCGAGCGAGGATTGCAACGGTCATCCCTGCATGCAAATGACGAATCTCCACTTTCACGGCTTGCACGTTTCGCCGAACGCGCCGCAGGACGACGTGCTGAGCATGATGGCGTCACCCGGCGAGACATTGCATTACTCGGTGCAGATTCCCTCGCAACAACCGCCGGGACTTTATTGGTATCACACGCATTCGCACGGCGAGAGCTACAGGCAGGACTTGGATGGAATGTCGGGAGCGATCGTGGTCGAAGGTATCGAGCGTTATGCGCCGGAAGTGCGAAACATGCGCGAAAGAATTTTAGTCCTGCGCGACGTCGTCGTGTCTGAGGATGGCGCGCAACGAGAAAAGATTATGCAGGCGGTCGCGATGCAAACCTCGCAATGCGGCTCCGCGGCTGAGAAACCGGAGCGCGCTTTCACCGTGAATGGAACGCTTCGTCCTAAGATCGACATCTCACCTAACGAGCGACAGTTTTGGCGAATTGTGAATGCGAGTCCGGACCTCTACGCCGATTTGGAATTAGATTCAGGATCATTCGAAGTCATCGCGCTCGATGGAATGCCGCTCGCGTATCACGACCCTTCGATTCATTGGCGATCGATGACTCATGTCCTGCTTCCACCGGCCGGCAGAGTTGAAGCAATCG
>JBEEGX010000004.1:0-6037 GCA_041167105.1 Verrucomicrobiota bacterium | reverse complement strand
TGTGACAACGCCCACATTGTTTAATACGCCCGAAGCCGACGCGATTGTTTCCGCAATGCAGATATTCCCCGTGTCGAATCCATGGAACGAAGACATCTCTCATCGCCCGTTGCTCGCGAATTCGGCGGCCATGATCGCGCAAATCAAATCCGATCTTTCGTCGAGCCGGCAAACCTTGCGCGCGTTTTCCGAAATGAATTTCGTGCTCGTGCCCGACAATCAGGCGCGCGTCACGATTTCGTTCGTCGATTATCCCGACGAATCCGATCTCGACGGCGGCACATTCCCGGACGGCCGTTACCCGATCCCGTCGAACATGCCGATCGAGACCTGGCCTAACGGGCTCACATTGCAGCAATGGCAGCAGGACGTGAACAACAGCGGCGGCGATCGTCACGGCATCATCGTCGCGCCCGGTGTTGGATCGACATGGGAAACGTGGCAGATGTGCCTAACGAACAGCGGCTGGCAGTCGTCCAACGGCGCGAAGTTCGATTTAAATTCAAACACGCTGCGACCGGCGGGCTGGACTTCGGGCGACGCCGCGGGATTGCCGATGTTTCCCGCGATTCCGCGTTACGACGAATGCGAACGCGGCATGGTCGAGCACGCACTGCGTTTGTGCGTTCCGAAAACACGACGCGAATATATTTATCCTGCGACACACGCGGCTTCTTCGATTCCCGCAACATCGACAAGTTATCCCGCGATGGGACAACGATTACGTTTGAAATCCAGCTTCACGATTCCGAGCAGTTGGACAATCGAATCACAGGCCGTCGTGCGCGCGCTGAAAAAATACGGCGCCATCGTCGCCGACAACAGCGGCGGGTTCTTCTCCATTTCCGTTTCGCCCGACGACAGATTTCCGAGCGGGTGTTTCGACAATCTGCAAACGATCGACGTCAGCAATTTCGAAGTCGTGCAAACGACCGGGCCTAACGAAGGGCCCCGCTCGCCCAATCCGCCGAGCGTAAACGCCGGCGCCGATCAATCCATCACTTCATTCACGACGACACTGAACGGATCGATTGTCGATCCAAGCGGGCATGCGTCGGTTCAATGGAAACTTTATTCCGGTCCCGCACCGGTCACATTCGCGGATGCCAACTCCCCGACGACGATGGTGAGCTTCGGCCAATCTGGCACCTACACATTCATGTTGAGCGCAGATGATAGCGTGCACTCGGTCGCATATGACGCGGTCGTTGTCGATCTTCAAACGGTCGGCCCAACACCAACACCAACTCCGAGCCCGACATCTACTCCGACCGCGACCCCCACTTCAACGCCATCACCATCACCGAGCCCAACGCCGAAGAAAAAGCACAAACATCGACATCGTCACGTCATGACGTTCTCGTTCTAATCGAGAAACTTTCCCGGATTCAAAATATTGTCCGGATCGAGGACAGTTTTGAATTTGCGATGAAGCTCGCGTGACACATCGCTCGTTGCCTGCGACCACCAACGTTTTTTTGCGAGACCGATTCCGTGTTCGCCGGTGATGACGCCGCCCCACGCCAAGACCTGTGCGAACAATTCGTCCAAAGCGCTTTCTACGCGCTCGCGCACGGCGGCATCACGATTGTAGCGATCGGCCATGATGTTGACGTGCACGTTGCCGTCGCCGGCATGACCGAAACAGGCGATCGGGAATCCGTGCTTCACCTGCAACTTCTCCGCGAATTCGACAAGATCGACAATGTGGCTTCGCGGCACGACCACGTCCTGGTTCAACTTCGTTAGACCCGTCGCGCGTAACGATTCGCTGAATTCGCGCCGCAACGCCCACATCTTCTCGCAATCTTCTTCGCCCGTCGCCATTTCGAGGCCATTCGGATTTTTCTTCGCCAGCAATTCGCGGATTGATTCCGCTTCGCCACGCACGCTCTCTGGCTGTCCGTCAAGATCGACAAGTAGATGTGCGTTGCCCTCCGGAACGATCGCGCGTCCGATTTTTTCGCGCGCCGCTTGCAACGTGAAGCTATCGGCAATCTCGAGCGCTGACGGCAAAAATCCCGCTGCAAAGATTTCGTTCACGGCCGCAGCCGCCGTCGACATTTTATCGAACGCTGTCGACAAAGTCGCGCGCGCCGGCGGCAACGGCAGCAACCGCAACATTATCTCAGTCACGACGCCAAGCATTCCTTCCGAGCCAACGAACAGGCCTAACAAATCGAAGCCGGTTTTGTTTTTGTGCACGGGGCCGCCCGTGCGCAGCACTTCCCCGTTCGCGAGGACGACTTCAAGACCGGTGACGTAATTGCGCGTCACTCCGTATTTCAAACAGCGCGGCCCGCCGGCGTTCGTCGCGACGTTTCCGCCGATGCTGCAATCTTTCATGCTCGCAGGATCGGGCGGGTAGAAAAGTTTTTGGGCGCGCACCGTTGATTTGAGATCGCCCGTGATCACGCCGGGCTCGACGATCGCGATCGCATCCGCGAAATGAATTTCTTTGATGCGATTCATACGCATGAGCGAAAGCGCGATTCCCTTTTTCGAGGGCACGCAACTGCCGACGTAGCCGTATCCCGCGCCGCGCGCGGTGACCGGAATTTTATTTTGCGAAGCGAACTTCAGCAGCTGCGAGACATCACTTGTCGATCTTGCGAAGACAACGGCCTCCGGCTGCTCGGCCGCGAACCATTTGTCGCCGGCGTGCACCGCTAATGTTTCAGGATCATCGGCAACGGCATCGTTGCCTAACAAACGCCGCAGCTCGTCAACGAGACGCGTCACATTCCCATGATCTGATAACCGCCATCGACGTAAATGACCTGGCCGGTGATCGCGGCCGCGCCGTCGCTCGCGAGAAACACTCCGGTTTCGCCGAGCTCGGCCGTATCGCAGCTGCGTTTCAACGGCGCGCGCTCCTGATAATGTTTCAACATCGCGCTGAACCCGCTGATGCCGCGCGCAGCGAGCGTGTTCACCGGCCCGGCGGAAATGCAGTTCACGCGGATTTTTTTCGAGCCGAGATCGTAGGCGAGATAGCGCGTGCTCGCTTCGAGCGACGCTTTCGCCACACCCATCACGTTGTAATGCGGCACGACTTTCTCGGCGCCGTAATAAGTCATCGCGACAATGCTGCCGCCGTTGGTCATGAGCGGCGCGACCTCGCGCGCGAGCGCGACTAACGAATACGCGCTGATGTCGTGCGCAGTGCGAAAGGCTTCGCGCGTCGTCGAAACGAAATCGCCCTCGAGCGCTTCCTTCGGCGCGAACGCGACCGAATGCAGCATAAGATCGACAACCGATGTCTGCGATTTCACCTGCTCGAAAAACTTCGCGATCTCGGCGTCATTCGAAACATCGCACGGAAACAACGGCGTTTGTTCGCCGAATTCGCCGACGAGCTCCTCGACATTTTCTTTCAGCCGCTCGCCTTGATAATTGAAAATCAATTTCGCGCCCGCGTTCGCCCACGCCTTCGCGATCGCCCAAGCGATACTGCGTTTGTTCGCGACGCCGAAAACCACGCCGGTTTTCCCGGCCAGGACTTGTGGAATCATACAAGATCGACAATAACGATTCTGTAGCGGCGGTCTATGACCGTCGCTGGAATTTTGCGACGCTCATAGAGCGCCGCTACAGTTGGCGCTATGAACGTCCGGCCCGCTCTCGGTTTGATTTGCCTAACGACCCTCGCTTTTGCGCAGGAAGACCCGCTCCATCCCGCAAGATCGACATCTCCATCTGCGGAATCGGCGGGCGCTGCACCAAGCACGTCGCCGACAAACACGCCGCCGTTAGCCGCGCCGGTAACGCCGACAGCGTCCGCGACCCCGCCGCAAATCACCGAAGCGATGTTGAAAAACTTGAAGGCGCGTTCGATCGGACCCGCGGTCATGGGTGGTCGCGTTTCCGACATCGCGATCGATCCTAAAAATCCGCTCGTGTTTTATGTCGGTCAGGCGCACGGCGGAGTTTTTCGGACTAACGACAACGGCACGACCTTCGATCCCATCTTCGACAAGCAACCGGTCTTGTCGATCGGCGCGGTCGCAGTTGCACCGAGCGATTCGGATGTGATCTGGATCGGCAGCGGCGAGGCGAACGATCGCAATTCATCCGGCTGGGGGAACGGCGTGTATCGCACGACGGACGGCGGCGAGCATTGGGAGAATGTTGGACTCAAAGACAGTCGCGCGATCGCACGTGTAGTTGTCGATCCAAGAAAACCGGAAGTCGCGTATGTCGCGGCGAGTGGACATCTGTGGCAAGACGGCGGAGACCGCGGTCTCTATAAAACGACCGACGGCGGCAAAACCTGGAAGCTGGTTTTGAAAGCGAATCCGCCTAACGACGCGAAAACGGGCTGCGTTGATGTCGTGCTCGATCCAGGCAATCCCGAGATTGTTTACGCGGCGTTGTATGCGCGTCAGCGCACGCCGTGGAGTTTCACTTCCGGTCCGGGCCTGACGAACGGCGAAGACGTCGGCGGAATTTTCAAGAGCACGAATGGTGGATCGACATGGAAAAAGCTGACGAACGGTTTGGTCACGCAGACCGGTCGCATCGGCCTCTCGGTTTCCGCGAGCAAACCGAGCGTGGTGATGGCGATCGTGCAAAGTTTTGAGGGCGGGACGAGCGACATTAACGAACTGCGCAGCCGCGCCGGCGGTGTCTTTCGTTCGGAAGATGGCGGCGAACACTGGACGCGCACGAGCGCGATCGACTCGCGTCCGTTTTACTTCAGCCAGATCCGCATCGATCCGGCGAACGATCAGCGCGTTTACTGTCTCGGCTTCGCTTTGCTCGTGTCGGACGACGGCGGAAAAAATTTCCGCGAAGATTTGTCCGAGAAAGTTCATCCCGATTGTCACGCCATGTCGATCCAACCGGGAACAATTCCCCCGCAGAAGGCGCCGAAGCCGGAAGACAAAAACAAACCGCCGAAGCCGCCGATTTGTCAGCGCATCTTGTTAGGCACGGATGGCGGGGTTTATCAGAGTTTTGCCGGCGGCAAAAATTGGGACCACTTGAGCAAAATTCCGGCCGGCGAATTTTATCGGCTCACGCTTGACGACACGAAACCGTAT
Source organism: Verrucomicrobiota bacterium (assembly GCA_041167105.1). GTDB lineage: Bacteria > Verrucomicrobiota > Verrucomicrobiia > Chthoniobacterales > UBA10450 > JAJPGZ01. The sequence continues at coordinate 992 of JBEEGX010000004.1, read as the reverse complement.
TTCCGCATCGCGGGCGGATTGCAGGACAACGAAAATTGGGTCGGGCCAAGCGGCGTGCATAGCAAAGAAGGCATCCGCAATTCGGATTGGACCGCGCTCGCGGGCGGCGACGGATTTTATATTGTTTTCGATCCGAAAGATCCCGACACGTTTTACGCCGAGAGTCAGGGCGGCGAAGTCCATCGCATCAGCATCAAGAACGGCGAGCTGCGTCGTCTGCGTCCCGCGCCACCGGAAGGTCAACCGGCTTATCGCTTCCATTGGAACTCGCCGTTGATCGGCAGCAAACACAATCCCGGCGTGATTTATCTCGCGGGCAATCACGTTTTTCGCCTAACGGATCGCGCAGAGAAATACGCGGTCATCAGTCCCGACCTCACGCGCAACGATCCGGCCAAGACGACCGCGACCGGTAGCGGCGCGGAAAATTACGGCGTCGTCTATTCGTTAGCCGAATCGCTGAAACGCGCGGGACTCTTGTGGGCGGGAACGGACGACGGCCGTTTATGGATCACGCAAAATGATGGCGGGCAGTGGACCGAGCTGACCGACAACTTGCCGGAGCCGGCGCGCGGCGCGTGGGTCGTGCGCATCGAAACGAGCGCGACCGATCCGAACGCTGCTTACGTGGTGACGAATTCGTATCGCACCGGCGACGATCGACCGTCGATCCTCCACACTGTCGATCTTGGCAAAACCTGGCAGCCGGCGATGGGCGATCTTCCGCCTAACGACCCGGTCGAAGTCGTGCGCGAAGATTTGGCGAACCCGAAGCTGCTCTACGCCGGCACGCATTTCGGAATGTTCGCATCGTTCGACGCCGGCGCGCATTGGGTCCGCTTCGGCGACATTCCCGCGGTGCGCGTGGACGACATTCAAATTCATCCGCGCACGAACGATCTCGTCATTGGCACGCACGGCCGCAGCATCGCTATCATCGACGACAGCACGCCGCTGCGCGAGCTCACTCCGGAGAACGCCGCGAAATCGGC
>JBEEGX010000003.1:0-5154 GCA_041167105.1 Verrucomicrobiota bacterium | reverse complement strand
AGTCTACCGTTCGTATCATCCGGAACGGCACGATGAGCGTTTCTATCGGTCGCATTATCAGCGCATCGAGCTGATCGGCGGCGGTTATTACTACTTTAACAACGGCTACTGGTATCCGGCCTGGGGTTACAGCCCGCAGGCTGAGTATTATGCCTACGATGGACCGATCTATGTGGGGCACCGTTCTGAGCCCCCGGATAAGGTGATCGCGGACGTGCAAGCTGTGTTGCAGAACATGGGTTATTACAGGGGTGAAGTGGACGGATTGCTCGGGCCATTGACCCGGGAGGCGCTCACCGCTTACCAGTCTGAGCAAGGGCTGACCACGACGGCGGCGATCGACGAGCCGACGCTCGATGCCCTCGGGATGGGATAATCAGAAAGTAGAAATTAAGTTTCGAGAAGCCGCCGGGAATTCCCGGCGGCTTTTCTGTTTTTGGTGAGACGCGGACTGAGGAGAGAGGGCAGCTACATTCCAAAGTAGATGTCGATCTTGCGCGGTGAAAAACAAAACGCCTGGCGGCGAGCATTGGCTCGGACCGCCAGGCGCTGAGATTTGCGAGCCTGGTCTAAGAGCGACCAGGCAGATTTGCCATCTTAGTCGCGAACGTCGTTCACGATGACTTTGTCAACGAGCATGTCGTTGCCTTCTTTGATGTAGTGCACGTGAACCTTCGAATCTTTTCTGACCTTCGAAGCTTCGATCACTTTTCCATCAGTCGTGACGTAGGTGACGGTCTTGCCGAACTTGTATCGCACGGGTTCAGCCGCTTCCGTTTTCAGGAAGAGGTGATGTCCCGGTGTGAAGTCGGTGACGGTGCCGGTGCTCTCGGTCGTGGTGGTGGTGGTTTCAGTCACTCCATTGCTCCCCGTGCCGACGGTGGTGGAAGTTGACGATGTTTGCCCATAAGCCACTGCACCGAGCAGGACTGTGGCAAAGGCGATACTAACGATTGATTTAATCATACGAACTAACTTTCTAGTTACTGAATTGCTGCAGAGATCGCAGCGAAAGGCCATCCGGTCCGTGCTATCGATTGAGAAATCGGCGAACCAGGAAGGGAAATAGATGCGGCAGTTGCGAAGCATACTCCGATAACGGTCCGGGCACAACCGCGAGAGTTTCGCGAGCGAACCGACTTAGCGCCCGGCGATCGCTTTCGACGCAAGCGCAGTGTGAAAGTTCCGCTGTTCGCCATCGCTGATTACGGGTGAACCGGTGACTTCAAATCGCGCGATGGTGTCGCGAATGGCGTCTTCATACAGCGGCTCCAGACTTGTATCGTTATTGTCGATCTTGCCGAAAGCTTCGATCAATGACAGCGGCCGCGGAATGCTGCCGACCGGTTCGGTGGGGAGAATCATGGAGATAAATGGGCGCGATATTTCGGTGAACAAGATCGGCTACACGACGTTAAACGGCCGGGAAAAGTTTTAGCCCCGCGCGGCGCGCGATGATCCGATGCCCAAGCCCAACGCGGCTCGTTAGGCTTTTTCCGATGTCGCCGCGGTCTCTTCGCCGAGCGGTTCGCCGACGAGATAACGGGTGAAGCGGCGAATGACGATGTTTTCGCCGAGCTCAGCGATCTTCGCTTTGACGAGGTCGCCGATGGTTTGGTCGGGATTTTTGATGAAACCCTGCTCGAGCAAACAGACGATGCTGTAGAATTTGTCGAGCTTGCCTTCGACAATTTTGTTCATGACCGCTTCCGGTTTGTCTTTTACCTGCACCTTGTAAATTTCGCGCTCGGCTTCAATCAAATTTCCGGGGACATGTTCGCGGCTGACGTAAAGCGGATGGGCCGCGGCGATGTGCAAGGTGATGTCCTTTACGAACGCGCGAAAGTTTTCATTCTTGGCCACGAAATCGGTCTCGCAATTTACTTCCACGAGCACCCCCACTTTTCCCTGCAGATGAATGTAAGAGGCGACGATGCCTTCCCGGGTCGCGCGCGACGATTTCTTGTCCGCGCTGGCGATCCCTTTGGTGCGCAAAATTGTTTCGGCTTTCGCGAGATCGCCGCCCGCTTCGGCCAGCGCGCGCTTGCAATCCATCATGCCGGCGTTGGTTTTCTCGCGCAGTTGCTTGACTAATTTTGGATCGACATCTACTGCCGCGCTCATTCCTTGCTCCCTTTCGCGCCCGTTAGGCCGAGACCGCGGCCATGTCGAGCTGCTCACGGACGCGCGCTTCGCCGCTGGACGAGACGATCGCGTCGACCAATTTTTGCAATACGATACGAATGGCGCGGATAGCGTCGTCGTTTCCGGCGATCGGATAATCGACCACGTCCGGATCGGCGTTAGTATCGACAATCGCGACCACTGGAATGCCGAGCCGGCGCGCCTCGTTCACCGCGTTCGTTTCGCGCGGGGTGTCGATGATGACGAGCGCCTGTGGCAACTGCGACATTTCCAAAATGCCTTCAAGATTGCGGCGCAGCTTCGCCGCTTCGCGATTCAACGCCGAGAGCTCCTGCTTGCCCATCTTTTTGTACTGCGGCGATTTCTCGATCTCTTCGATGAATCTCAATCGCTGAATGCTTTTGCGAATGGTTGAAAGATTGGTCAACGTGCCACCGAGCCAGCGTTGATTAACGTAAAATTGTCCGCAGGCCAGCGCCGCTTCCTTGACCGCTTCCTGTGCCTGTTTCTTGCAACCAACGAACAAAATTTTTCCGCCTCGTCGTGTGATTTCCTGCAGGAATTCGGTCGCGCGATGCAATTGCTGCACCGTTTCATCGAGGTTGATGATGTAAATCTGGTTCCGCTTCTCGAAAATGAACGGCTTCATCTTCGGGTTCCAGCGCTTGGTCTGGTGACCGAAATGCACGCCGGCCTCTAAAAGTTCCGGCAATAATTCTGTTGGATTCGCCATACGGGAAATCGCGCCGGCCGAGCGGCCGAATTGCGAGCGGGGAAGATGGAACAAGCGTCCGGCAAAGGCAAACGGAATGTTTCAGTTGTCATGCAAGATCGACATCGTCCGCATGGCTTATTGATAAACGGTTTTCGGTTCCGGACCGGCGAGGATTTTTTGAAAGCGCGGATCTTTGCGGAGCGGGTCCCACTCCGGCCGCAGACGCAGCTCGGCCAATGTGATGCTTACGAGCGATTCTAAAACCGGCCCGGGCAAGATGTGACGGTCGATGGCTCTCTCAACAGCGCCGACATCGCCTTGGTGAAGTCGAAATCCGGCACGGCGCTGCCGTAAGATCGACAATCGGGTCGAGCGGCGCCACAGCGTAAAAGATCGACATCGCACGGCCGCGGCGCTCTGCGCTTCCGATGTGAATAGAAATGCTCCCGATGCTGCCGCATTCTACTTTCGAAGCGGGTTATTTTCGCCGACGCGTCGCGCCGGCACTTGTTCTTTGTGCGGCGAGCGGTCTGCTCGGCATGCTGAGTTTCGCGAAACCGGCAAAGGAACAACGCGCCTCGATTTCGCCAACTCAGCCACGCAAAACGCTTGCCGCCGCCGCGCGAACCAACCCCGTCCTGTTCATGGTGGCCGAGGGTCCGGGTCTGGAATACCACCGAGACTCCTACGTCCTGCCCCTGACCAACCAAATTGATATCGACCACGCCCGGCGGCTCATCAATGAAGGTCCCGGCATCGGCCTGGCCCTGGTCGTCGCCCGGATCGCCGCCGGGGCTGACGGCATCAACCGCGACTACTTAGCCCCGATCGCGCGCGAGTGGTCCTGGCACGTCACCGAGTTGATAGATTTCGCCGATGGGGCCGTCGAGATATTGGACGGTTGGCCGGGGTATGTCGAACAGGACGTGCCCGGTTGGATCCAAAACACCGGGGGCGCGATCGGCTTCGCAAGTTATACGGTGGTAGCCGAGATCGGCGGAGATATCGGCATCGCCGGCCCGCCGACTTTCGGCCATCCAGTGATTAGCGGCATTGGCGGCAACGGGTTTGAGGACGACTTGCGACTCGATCCCTCCAACCCAACCCGTATCTATATGAGTTCGCCCGGTGCGCTCGACACAAACACGAGTTGGATCTGGCGTTCGATCGATGGCGGTAAAACTTTCAAATGGGTTCCCGGCGCGGCGCCATTTCAAGGCAAAGTCACAACTTGCCAGGGAGGGGCCGATACCGAACTGGCGGTCGACACGGCCGGGCATCTTTATTTTAACGACCTGACCTTCGCCAATTTTAGCACCGCGCGCTCTGATGACGGCGGCACAACTTTCACATGCGTTAATACCGGAACGCCGGACGCGGTGTTAGATCGACAATGGTACGCGGTGGACGGCGACCCGACGAATGGCGGCAATCTCTATCTCGCCGCCAACGAGAACGGGCCCGGCGGAACGACCTGCGGTAGCTCCGGCGCGCCGAATAACGTTTCCGTGATGTACCGTTCCCCCGTCATCGGCAATCCCGTGACCGCAGGCATTCAATTTGGTCTGGCTAACAAAATCACTCCGAACCTCGGCTGCGATTCGGGTTTGCCGGGAAATAACGAAGTCAGTCCAGTCGCGACGACTTTAGGTCAACCAAATGGCAGCGGCGGATTTGCCACATTGAGCACGCCGGTAAAACACGTTTACGCCGTTCACGACGATGCCAATCATCATCAGGTCCGCATCGGCCGATGTTTCCCGGTCGCATTCGGACAAGCGGTCGCAAACGTGAGCGATCCGAGCGGATTGAACTGCACTGACATTTTGGTCGCGGAGCTCGGAACAACCGGCGTCAAAACGGGCGGAACTTTTTTGACCATGGCCATCGATAAGGCGGGAAATCTCTATGTCGTGTGGGAACAAGCACCGATCGACGGAAGCGGCCAGGTCATTGGCGATACAGTTTTGAAATACTCGTACTCGATCGATCAGGGAAACACCTGGGCGGCGCCAATTCAGATCGACACCTCTGGCTCGCCCGTCGGCACTTTACACAACAATGTCTTTGCCTGGATCGCGGCCGGCGATGACGGCAAGATCGACATCGCGTGGTACGGCACGCCCGGCACGGCGCCGGTTCCATCGTTCGGCCCGGACTCGTGCGCGTGCGATTGGAGTGTGTGGCTGGCGCAATCGTTGAACGCGCACGATGCAACTCCCGTCTTCACTCCGCCGATTCTGGCGAGCGAACATTTCATCCATCGCGGATCGATCATGACTTTTGGAATTGGT
>JBEEGX010000002.1:0-4972 GCA_041167105.1 Verrucomicrobiota bacterium | reverse complement strand
TCCGTTACGCATACCCGCAACGTCGCCTATTACGCGCCACATAGTTTTCCACGTGTGGAAAGATCGACATCTTCATTTGAGGAAGAGGATGCATCGCCCGCGAGCACGGTCAGCAGTGGTTCGCGCCCGGTGGTGAATGGCAATCGCGCGGTCATCCGCAACGGTGTTGCCTATGCCCCATCGAACGCGCCTGATCGCGTCAAGAATGCCATTTGGGCGGTGAACACAATCCGCCGTAAACCTTATGTCTGGGGCGGCGGCCACGGCTCGTTTAACGATCGCGGTTACGATTGCTCCGGCACGGTTTCCTACGCGCTGCACCACGCGGGCTTGTTAGGCTCGCCCTTGCCTTCGTCCGATCTCATGCGCTATGGCGAACGTGGACGCGGACGCTGGTTCACCGTTTACGCGCGACGCGGTCACACTTTCGCCATGATCGCCGGCCTGCGTTTGGACACGACGGATTTCCGCTACGGCGGCGACGTCGGCCCGCGCTGGCATAACGATAACCGCGACACCCGCGGCTTCGTCGCCACGCATCCGAGCGGCTTGTAAGATCGACAGTCCGAGCCGGACTGGCATTTACAAGATCGACAACTACAACTTCCAGTCCGCGCAATCCCAGCCGAACAACTGCTCGAGCCGCGCGATGTCTTCGGCGAATTGATTGTAGAGATACACGCGCTCTTCCCAGTTCATCATCCGGTCGTACGGAACTACGTTGCGATCCTTGTTGCGCAATGATCGCAGCGGCTCGAGTCCGAGAAACGCGAAGATGGAATCGAGCGTTTCACGTTGTCGATCTTTGAAGTCCTCGAACTTCACCACCTTGATTTGCTCGCGCGGAAAAAATTCGAGGAAGCGCTCGAGCTGGCGCGCGTAGAACCCGCGATCGACATAGGCAAAACGCCGCCCGACCAAGGCCGGCGCATTCGTTAGCCGCTGGCGCTCCTGTTTGATTGCTTCGAAAAAATCGAGCGGCTCGCGTCCCTTGAAACGCTGCATGTTCCATTGCGCGAACGCGCGCTCGGCTGGATTGCGCAGAAGCGCGATTAATTTGATCTGCGGGTTGTAATTCGCGAGACGCTCGGCCGCGGGCGTGTGATAAAGATAGCTCGGCGTGCAATCGCCGGCCATTGTCGCTTCACCGACGCGCGGATAGTGCGCGTGCAACGTTTCGTAATCGACCGGCGCGCGCGTGAAAGCTTTGTCATCGTCGAAGAAATGAATCTCCTGTTGATCGCCAAAAGTGACGTGACGATGTCGATTTAAAAAATAATGGAGCGCGGTTGTGCCTGATTTTTGCGCGCCAATGATCGCGAAATCCAACTTGTCGATCTTGCGCGGTCGCCAGCCGAACATAAGAGAAGTGTGGACATGAGCGCGAAAAATCAAAGCGAAACCGGCGGGCTGCGCGGAATGGTGCGCGCGTTTCGCCATCGCAATTTCCGGCTCTACTTCATCGGCCAGAGCATTTCGCTCGTCGGCACGTGGGTCCAGCAGATCGCGCTGAGCTGGACGATTTACCAACTGACCCACTCCAGTCTTTTGTTAGGCGTCGTCAGTTTCGCCGGTCAGCTCCCGCTTTTCATCGTCACGCCGTTCGCCGGCGTGCTGGTCGATCGCTGGAATCGTCATTGCACGCTCGTGATCACGCAGTCGTTGTCGATGTTGCAGGCGTTCGCGCTCGCCATCGTGGTGTCGATCGGCGCGCTCGATGTTTGGGTTCTCATCACGCTCAACGTCGTCGCCGGAATTATTCTCGCGGTCGATCTTACGGCGCGTCAGGCGTTCATGGTCGAAATGGTCGGCTCGGCGAACGATCTGCCAAACGCGGTGGCGTTGAATGCGTTCGTTATCAACGGCGGGCGCATGCTCGGCCCGGCGATCGCCGGCGTGCTACTGACGATCGTTAGTCCAGCCGTCTGCTTTTATACGAATGCCATCAGTTACATTCCGGTGATCGGGGCGTTGCTCCTCATGCGCGTTCGTCCGCGTGTCATGGTCGAGTCAACGCACGGCGCGATGTGCGATTTGATCGAAGGCATTCGCTATTCGTTAGGGTTTCCGCCGATTCGCGCCGTGCTTGTGCTCGTCGCGCTGGCGAGTCTGGTCGGCATGCCGTACGCGGTGTTGATGCCGATCTTCGCCGCGGAAGTTTTGCACGGCGGTCCGCACACGCTCGGCATTTTGATGACGGCGCCCGGAATCGGCGCGCTCATCGGCACGGTTTTTTTGGCGTCACGCAAAAGTATTTACGGCGCGGGTCCGCGGGTCGCGACCGGCGCGTTTGTTTTCGCAGTCGGTTTGCTCATCGCCGGATTCGCGCGCGGCATGACGCTGTCGTTAATCGCGTTCGGATTTGTTGGATTGGGAATGATCGTGCAACTCGCGACATCAAACACTGTGTTGCAAACAATCGTCGACGATGACAAACGCGGTCGCGTCATGAGCCTTTACACGATGGCCCTGATGGGCATGGCGCCGTTCGGCAGTCTCATCGGCGGCGCGCTCGCGCATCAGTTAGGCGTGCCGACGACCTTCGCGCTCGGCGGCGTGACCTGTCTCGGCGGCGCGTTGCTTTTTGCGGCACGCATTCCGGTTTTGCGTCCGATGGTGCTGCCGATTTATCGACGCAAGGGCATCATTCCGGAAGTGGCAGAAGGTTTGGCGAACGCGTCCGCCTTACTGCGCACCGAGCGGCGTTAATTGTCGATCTTGCCATTGTCGATCTTGCCTACGCGTTTAGTTTCGCCGCATGATCGCGCGCTCGTTCGTTCTGCTTTTGACCCTCGCCTCAGTCGCCTTCGCCGACGAGGGCATGTGGCTGTTCAACAATCCGCCGCTGAAACAATTGAAGGAGAAATATCAATTCGAGCCGAATGCGCAATGGCTCGATCATCTGCAAAAATCGAGCGTGCGTTTCAACTCCGGCGGCAGCGGCTCATTCGTTTCACCTAACGGATTGTGCATCACGAACCATCACGTCGGACTCGACACGTTGCAGAAGATTTCGAGCGAGAAAAACAATTACGTGCGCGACGGCTTCTACGCGAAGTCGCAGGAGGACGAAGTGAAAGCGACCGATCTCGAACTGAACGTGCTCATGTCGATCGAAGATGTGACCGCGCGCGTGAATGGCGCGGTCAAATCCGGAATGTCGGCCGACGCGGCGAGTAAAGCGCGCGCGAACGAGATCGCGAACATCGAGAAGGAGTCGAAAGAGAAAGCCGGGCTGCGCTCGGATGTGGTGACGTTGTATCAGGGCGGACTTTATCATTTGTATCGCTACAAACGTTACGACGATGTGCGGATTGTTTTAGCGCCCGAACAGCAGATGGCGTTTTACGGCGGCGATCCGGACAATTTCGAATACCCGCGCTTCGATTTGGATATTTGCATTTTCCGCGCGTACGAAAACGGACAGGCGGCTAAGATCGACAATTACCTTAAATGGAACTCAGCCGGGCCTAACGACGGCGATTTGACGTTCGTGAGCGGAAGTCCGGGCCGGACTGATCGCCAACTCACAGTCGATGAATTGGCCGACGCGCGCGACCGCGACGTGCCGAAACTTTTGCAAATGTTCAATCGCCGTGAAGTGATGTTGATGGCGTGGAGCGGGCGTTCGTTTGAGAATGCGCGACGCGCCCGCCACGATCTTTTCGGCGACCAGAACAATCGCAAACGCTACGACGGTTACATCGCAGCGTTGCTCGATCCCGAAACCTGGAGGTCGATCGAAGCGCGCGAGAAAAAATTGCGCGACGCGATCGCGGCGAACCCGAAGCTAAGATCGACATCGTCGGCCTACGATCGGATCAAGAAGGCGAATGCGGAGCTGGCGAAGATTTCGCCAAAATATGATTATCTCGAGCAGGAGCGGCGCAGCCCCATCGGTTATCGGGGCCCGCGCGCGCTCTACGGAACGCTGTTCAAGTATGCGCGGTTGCTCACGCGTGCCGCGGACGAACGGGCCAAGCCTAACGGCCAACGCATCCCGATGTTTCGCGACAGCGCGAAGGAATCGCTCGAGCTCGATCTCTTCTCGAGCGAGCCCGTGCATGAGGATTACGAAATCCTGCGGCTGACCGATTCGTTAACCGATTTCGCTGAGAAATTCGGCGCCGACGACGCCATGGTGAAACAGGTGCTCGCGGGGAAATCGCCGCGCGCACGCGCAGTGGAATTAGTGAGCGAGACAAAATTAAAAGATGTCGATCTTAGGAAAAAACTTTACGCGGGCGACGCCGCCGGTCTGCCAGCGGCGCGTGATCCGATGGTCGACCTGGCGCGATTAATCGACGCGCCCGCACGCGAGGCACGAAAGATTCACGAGGCGCAGGAAGAAATTAAAAACCAGGCGTATGCAGAAATCGCGAAGGCGCGTTTCGCAGTCGAAGGCACGAACAATTATCCGGACGCGACCTTCACCTTGCGGTTGTCGTACGGGACGGTGCGCGGTTACGAAGAAGATGGAAAGCGAATCGCGCCCTTCACAAATTTCGCCGGTCTCTATCAGCGCGCGCAAGACCACGACAATAAACCGCCGTTCGATCTGCCGCAGCGTTGGATCGACAAGCACGTCACGCTCAATCCGGAAACGAAATTCAATTTTGTTTCCGATGCCGACATTATCGGCGGGAACAGCGGCAGTCCGGTCGTGAACAAGAACAACGAAGTCGTCGGCATTATTTTCGACGGCAATATCCAGTCGTTAGTGCTCGATTGCATTTTCTCGGACAAACAGGCGCGCGCGGTCAGCGTCGATTCCGCGGCTATCAGCGAAGCGCTGCGCAAAGTATACGACGCGAATGCGCTCGCGGACGAGCTCGAAGCCGCAAAGTGATTAGTGCGCTTCGAGACGGAAGAACGCTGCGCTGTCCGGAACGCCAAATGTGAATTCGATCTGTCCTTGTCCGTTGATGACCGTTTGTCCTGAGATAAACGGGAATGGATTGTAATTGGTCAG
>JBEEGX010000001.1:0-6710 GCA_041167105.1 Verrucomicrobiota bacterium | reverse complement strand
TGGCGTTCGCCGGTAATACTGGCATTAACGACAATACGAGGCTGTTCAACGACTTCGACGGCCCTGGCTTTCCCGAGGGCGCCCGCGAGGTACCGATTGGTCTTAGCCGTTATCATAGCGATCGCTTTCTCGACAGAGATGATGCGTGGGGCGGCGGTGCGGACCTCAAATTCTTCTTCAGCAAATACTGGGGCTTGGGCGTTGAAGGTTTTATTCTTAATACGGACAATAACAGCGCCGGCGGCGGCCTTGGAACTTTCACCTTCCGCTTTCCCATCGGTTGTTCGCGCTTTGCTCCATATGGCTGGGCGGGTGGTGGCGTAGCCGCGGGCGGCACGCATTCGGAGTGGTTCGTTGTAGAGTGTTCACCTGGAGACGGAGAGCGCGAAGCGATTCGTGCTGAAACTGTGCAAAACAGACATGCAGAAGCTCTCGGACAATTCGGCGCCGGCATCGAAGTGCGTATTACTCCTCGCGTGGGTGTCATGACCGATTTCGGTTGGAACCTTCTCAGCGGTCCGGACAATAATTTCGGAATGTTGCGGTTTGGTGCGACGCTCTCGTACTAAATCATCGACCCGCGGGCGCACTGAACCGATGAAAGGACCGGTCTTGGTTACAGTGATTGCCTGCGCGATTGGCGGCACATCTTCCTTTGCCGGCCCGGAATCGAAAGAAATCACGCAACAAGCGCCGCCCGCGTGCGAGTGGTACCGCGCCCACGAATGGGATCTTAATTTGTGGGGAACGGTGGCATTCGCCGACAATACTGGGTTCAATGATTTTCGAGTTCTCTCGAGTTTCGATGGGCCGCGCGTCCCTGAAGGCACAGGCAACCCTCCCGGCTCGGATGATCCACAGGAACACTTCGATATCGGGCAGTACCACAACGACCGGTTTCTCGATAAGGACAACGCATGGGGCGGCGGTGCCGATGTGAAATTTTTCTTCAGCAAATATTGGGGGTTGGGTGTTCAGGGGTTTGTCGTTGACGCTAATAGCAACAGCGCTGGCGGCGGTCTCGGCACCTTGACCATTCGTTATCCCATCGGTTGCTCGCGCTTCGCGCCTTACGGCTGGGCCGGTTGCGGCGTTGCCGCTGGCGGCTCACATTCGAAGTGGTTCTTCAACGAAACGCACCACCTTCGAAACGGAAACGTCATCGAGCGCGAGTTTCGTCGTCCCGAAACAAACCTGCAGAACAAACATGCCGAGGCCCTCGGCCAGTTTGGTGGCGGCGTTGAAGTTCGCATGACGACGCGCATCGGGCTGATGACCGATTTTGCTTGGAATCTGCTTAGTGCACCGGACAATAATTTCGGGATGTGGCGATTTGGCGCGACTCTCTCCTATTAATCGATTAATAAGCTTCCACTACGACGGTAAAACATATGAAAAAATTAATTGTCATCGCATTCGTTGCCTGTTCCGCTGGCCGAATTTCATTCGCCGGCCCAGCCAGCAAGGAAATCATCCAGCAGGCACCGCCGCCGTGTGAATGGTATCGCGCGCATGAATGGGACCTCGATCTTTGGGGCACCTGGGCGCTCGCTGGTAATACCGGATTAAACGATAACCGGGGCCAGCAATTCGACGGCATTCGCATTCCGGAGGGCACCGGCAATCCGCCTGGCGCGGACGATCCGCAAGAGCACTTCGACAATGGCCAATACCACAACGACCGCTTCATTGACCGAGACGACTCTTGGGGCGGCGGCGCTGACCTGAAGTATTTCTTCAGTAAATATTGGGGCCTCGGCATCCAGGGCTTCGTCATCAACGCCAACGATAACGCCGCCGGCGGTGCCGTAGGCACACTAACCATTCGTTGGCCGATTGGTTGTTCACGGTTCGCGCCTTATGGATGGGCGGGCGGTGGCGTTGCAGCTGGCGGCTCGCATTCGACGTGGTTCTTTAACGAAACGCATCATCGTCGCGAATCCAACGGCCAGCCCGTGGTTGTAGAGCGTGAATTTAATCATCCCGAGACGGTGCAGAATCGACATGCCGAAGCGCTCGGCCAATTCGGCGCCGGCATGGAAGTTCGCATTACCCCGCGCATTGGCGTCATGACCGATTTTGCCTGGAACGTGCTCAGCGCGCCCGACAATAATTTCGGCCTGTTGCGATTCGGCGCGACGCTTTCCTACTAAGATCGACAATCGCTTTTCCAAACGGCGGCGCTGAGATTTTCGGCGCCGCCGTTTTCGTTTTCTTGCGCCGCTGCCGTGCGCACGGACATTTGCTCCGATGTCTTTTGCGCAAGTCCTCGATAATCTTTCGCTGAGCCGGTCGGCCGCAGTGCACCGCTTCGAACAACTCATCGCGCCCATTTCATCCGCGCGCTTTGAAACGATGGCGCAGCAAGCTCATTCGCTCACGCTGCAAAACTTCGGCCGCACCATGCGACTCTTCGCGCCGCTCTATTTGTCGAACGAATGTATCAACAACTGTCGCTACTGCGGTTTCTCGCGCGACAACCCGATCCTGCGCGTTACCCTCACGCTCGACGAAGTAATCGCCGAGGCGCAGCATCTCGCGCGCGCCGGCTTCCGCCACGTTTTGCTCGTCGCAGGCGAACATCCGAAGTTCGTTAGCCGCGATTATCTCGCGCAATGCGTGCGCGCGCTGGCCGATGATTTTTCGTCCATTGCCATTGAAGTCGGTCCGATGGAAACGAGCGATTACATCGACATCGTCAACGCCGGCGCCGATGGCCTCGTCGTGTATCACGAAACTTACGACCGACATGTATATGTCGATCTTCACACGAGCGGTCCGAAGCGCGATTTCAACGCCCGCTTGCGATGTCTCGAGCGCGGATACGCCGCCGGATTTCGCCGCCTCGGGCTTGGCGTACTTTTCGGCCTGGCCGATTGGCGACAGGACGCCATCGCTCTCGCCGCCCACACCGAATATCTACTGAAACATTGCTGGCAGGCGCAAATCACCGTCAGTCTCCCGCGTTTGCGGCCGGCCGCCGGCGGTTTCGAGCCGCCGTTTGCCGTGTCCGACCGCGAGCTCGCGCAATTAGTCTGCGCGTTCCGCATTGCCTTCCCGCAGGTCGGCATCGTCTTGAGCACGCGCGAATCGCCCGCTTTGCGCGATGCGCTGATGTCGTTAGGCGTGACCATGATGAGTGCCGGCAGCCACACCGAACCCGGCGGATACACGCGCCAGGGGATCGATCATGTCCACCAAACGATCCGCGGCCGCATCGTTGCGCCTGACTTTCAGAACGCGGATCGAGTCGCGACCAGCCAATTCGATATCAGCGATGATCGTTCGCCGGATGAAATCGCAGCCGTTCTGCGTGAGCGCGGCATCGAACCGGTGTGGAAAGATTGGGACCAGGCGCTCGCGGCCGTATGAACGTGGTGCTGAATGGCGAAAACGCGGACGCACGCGGTGCATCCAACATCGCTGAGCTGGTCGCGCGCTATGACTTGCCGCCGGAATCGATCTTGATCGAGCACAATGGCGTCGCGCTGCACCGCCGCGAGTGGTTGCAGCGTTCGCTAGGCGAAGGCGATCGCCTCGAATTCATCCGCGTTGTCGCTGGCGGCTGAGAAGATCGACAATCGCAAGATCGACAATCAGCTCGCGCTCGCTTTCACGACTACGCGCATGCCGTCGCTTTGCACGACGGTGATCGGCGTCTCCGGCGCGATGAATTCGCCCTGCGTGATCACGTCAACGATGTGATCGGCGAAACGCGCTTTGCCACTCGGCCGCAAGATCGACATCGCCGTTCCCTCGGTGCCCGGCGAGAGTGACAGTGGCGTTATGAATTCGCGCGGCGCCATTGCCATTGAAGGTCCGGCCGGATTTGCCGTGAGCAATGCAAAGCGCCGATAGAAGCTCGTTCGCGGCAAGTATCTCGCCATGATCGCAATTACAATCGCGGCCGCGATGAGCGCGATGGACAAATTCAGCAGCGGCAGGGCAAGCGTTCGGCCGCTCGGGAAAAATGTTTCGCCGGGATAGCGATCGACCATGGCCCAAACAATCGCGCCGAGCATGAGAAAGATTCCGGCGACGCCAAAAATGATGGTCGAATGCGCGAAGAACAAAATCTCGATTAACACCAGCAGCACACCGAGAAAGAAAATCGCGACCACTTCCCAACCGGCCAGGCCGGCGAAGTAGTGGCCGAGAAAGAACAGTGCGAAACAGATCGCCGAAATAATTCCGGGAAGACTCGCTCCCGGGATTTTGAATTCGAGATATGCGCCGATGATTCCGCCTAACAACAGCAGCGGCGCCAGCGCGGTAATCCAAAACGCCAGCCGCTCGAAGCCTGTCGGCTCGAGCGCGGTGATATTTCCGCTGAGCCCGGCCTTGCGCGTAAGATCGACAATCGAATCTGCGACGCCATCCGCGAGCAGCGGCTTGCCATTGATTTTTTCCGTCGCCTCCTGCGCGTTCAACGTCAGCAACGTTCCTTTTTTGTGCACGACGCGATCCCCGAGCTTCACCTCCTTTTCTTTATCCATGAACGCTTCACCGATGTCGGGATTGTGTCCGTTCTTCGCCGCCGAGCCGCGCACGAGCGCCGACCAATACGAAATCGTTTTCTCCTTTTGCGTGAGCGGAAGATCTTCGCCCGTCGAGAGCACTGGCGCCGCGGCGCCGATCGCGCTCACCGGCGCCATGTAAATATGTTTCGTCGCCAGCGCGATGAGCGCACCGGCCGAGCCCGCGTTCGTGTTGATGAAGCTGTAAGTCGGAATGTTCGCGCGATTCAGGACGTTCGTAATTTGCTCGGCAGAATCGAGCCGGCCGCCATACGTGTTGATGTCGAAAATAATTGCCGACGCGCCGCGCACTTCGGCTTCTTTCGCCGCGCGGCGAATGAACAGGAACATCGACGGCGCGATCTCGCCGTGCATTTCCGCGACGACGATGTCGCCTTTGTGAATGACTTCGCGCGCCGGCGCGGTCATCGGCGCGATCGCGAACATCGCCGCTAAGATCGACAATAACGTTTTCATCATTTTCGCCGTGGAATAAGTTGCCATTCCAGCCGTGGCAATTCCATCAGAAACAATCGAGCAGATCGCCGGCGCCAACGACATCGTCGAAGTCATCGGCACATATTTTCCGCTCAAACGTGCCGGCGCGAACTTTAAAGCGCTCTGTCCCTTTCATCAGGAGAAAACGCCGTCGTTCACGGTGAGTTCGCAACGCCAAACATTTCACTGCTTCGGCTGCGGCGTTGGCGGAAGTGTTTTCCGATTCGTCATGGATTACGAACATGTCGATTTTCCGGCGGCGGTGCGCAAACTCGCCGCGCGCGTCGGAATTCCGGTGGTCGAGGAGCGCGGCTCGAGCGCCAGCGAAGATCGACAACATGAAACACGCCGCACGTTGCTCCGCTTGCACGCCGAAGCGGCGGAATGGTTTCACGAAAATCTTTTGAAGAAGGATTTGGCAAAGCCGGCGCGCGATTACCTGAAAGCGCGCAAGATCGACAATCACATTGCGAAGAATTGGCAAATCGGTTACGCGCCGGATTCGTGGGATGCGTTTTTGAAATGGGCGCAGAAAGAGGGCTATGATCGTCGGCACATTCTGCAAAGCGGTTTGGTCAAACCGCGCGATGAGAACAAACCCGAAGGCGAAGTCTACGATCGTTTCCGCGGCCGCATCATGTTCCCGATTTGCAACGACGTCGGCGAAGTGGTCGCGTTCAGCGGGCGTGTTTTGCAAAGCGACGCCGAAGCCGCCAAGTACATTAACTCGCCGGAAACGCCGCTCTTTCGCAAGGGCAGCATTCTTTTCGGGCTGCACAAAACGAAACGCCCCTTAATCGACGCGAGCTGCGCGATCGTTTGTGAAGGTCAGCTCGATCTCATTTCGTTATTCGAAGCTGGAATCACAAACGTCGTTGCGCCGCAGGGGACCGCGTTCACTGAAGACCAGGCGCGCATTCTGAAACGCTATGTCGATCAAGTGGTGCTTTGTTTCGATGCCGACGCGGCCGGCCAAAAAGCAGCCGAACGTTCGCTCGAAGCGCTTTTGCAACACGACTTGTTTGTCCGCGTAATCGAGATGCCGAAAGGCGAAGATCCGGATTCGCTTGTCCGCAAAAAAGGAAAAGAAGATTTCGAGAATCGCGTTGCGACGGCCCGCGATTTTTTCGATTACTGGATCGACAAGGAAGTTTCGTCCGCCGACCTCAGCTCGATGAGTGCTAAGATCGACATCGTACGCCGGCTCGGTCAAACGATCGCGCGGGTGCACGACCCGCTCATGCGCGGCGAGGTCGTGAGCAAAGCCAGCGCGCGTCTCGGCGTCTCGCGCGCCGATTTCGAAAGCGCAATTCCGAAACAGACCACGACCTACCAATCGCGCGAACGCGTTCGAGCGGACGGCGCGCGCCCGCCCGCGCCGCCCCATGATGTGGCCATGCTCTGCTTGCTCGCATTGCGCGACGGCGACGCGCGCAATTTTCTGCGGGCGCAGAATTGGCGGGAGATTCTCGCGCAAACGCCGAACGCGGATTTGTTAGGCAAGATTCTCGAAAGCGAGTTGCGGCCGGACGATGGCGCGTCGCTCAATGCGTTCATGTCGCAGTTGGATGCACCAGACGAAGCGCTGGTTTCGGCCTGGCTGCTGCAGAAGCTGCCGTCGGAGCCGTTACGCGTGGCGCAAGAATGGTGGCGTGGATTGCGGCGCGCGGCGGTGCGGCGGCAGTTGGAAGTGGC